>CANPYH010000026.1 GCA_947588325.1 uncultured Clostridia bacterium | reverse complement strand
CGGGCTTTGCCGCACCGAGCATATGTTCTTCGAACCCCAGCGTATCCCCGCTATCCGCGAGATGATAGTGTCCAAGACCGAAGAGGAGCGCGAGCATGCACTTGCTAAACTCCTTCCCATGCAGAAGGGCGACTTCAAGGCAATGTACATAGCGCTCGAGGGCAGACCTATGACCGTTCGTTTCCTGGATCCCCCTCTTCACGAGTTCGTTCCCCACGAGGATTGGGAGATAATCGAGCTTGCCAAGAATATGGGCATTCCTTTCGAGGAGCTTAAGAGCACGATTGTCGGACTTCACGAAGCTAACCCTATGATGGGTCACCGTGGTTGCCGTCTTTCGGTAACGTATCCCGAGATCGCAAAGATGCAGACGAGAGCGGTTATCGAGGCAGCGCTCGAAGTTAATAAGGAAATGGGCTGGCACATCGTTCCCGAGATCATGATTCCTCTCGTAGGCGACGTAAAAGAGCTTAAATATGTCAAGAGCATTGTGTGCGAAGTAGCCGATAAGATCATAGCCGAGAATAAGTCGGATATGACATACATGGTCGGCACTATGATCGAGATACCGAGAGCGGCCGTAACCGCTGACAAGATCGCCGAAGAGGCGCAGTTCTTCTCCTTCGGTACCAACGACCTGACGCAGATGACCTTCGGTTTCTCGCGTGACGACGCAGGTAAGTTCCTGCCCGAGTACTACGCAAAGAAGATATACGAGTCCGATCCCTTCGCAAAAGTGGACGAGGAAGGCGTCGGCTCCCTTATCAAACTCGCTTCCGAAAAGGGTCGCGCTACCAATAAGAAGATTAAACTCGGCGTTTGCGGCGAACACGGCGGCGACCCGAGCAGTATCGACTTCTTCCACCGCGCCGGCCTCGACTACGTTTCCTGCTCGCCTTTCCGCGTACCCCTTGCGCGCCTCGCAGCAGCACAGGCAAACATCAAGAACCCGAGAAAGTAATCGGTAACCGGAAACAACACACAATCACCCCCAAAGGCTTATTCCGACGAGGAATAAGCCTTTTTATATGCAAGTAGGGCGCGCGAGTCGTCAACGTTGTAAATTTCTTACACCAAATGAAAAAAATATTCACAAAATAGTTGACAAACGTTTTCAGGTGTAGTAAGATAAAAGCACAAGGACAACAAGGAGAAAGAGGAATGATAACGAGTATTGGTAAATTTTTGAGAAAAGTTCGTATCGACAACAACGAAATACTTGCTGATATGGCGTCCAAATTGAACGTGTCCGCTTCGTTTTTGTCGGCAGTAGAAAACGGAAAAAGAAAAATGCCTTCGGATTGGAACAAAAAGATAAGCCTGTTGTATGGATTAAATGAAAGCCAAAGTGAACGTTTAGATCAAGCCATTGCAGAAACCGAACAATGTTGCGAAATAGATTTGTCCGGCGTAGCAAAGCAAAATCGAGAAGTTGCGGTTTCTTTTGCACGTAAATTTGCAACAATGGACGAAGAGCAAATTGAAGAAATCAAGAGAATATTGGGGGTGAGTTAGTAGTGCCAACAAAAGTAGATGGATTGTCGCGCAATGAAATTTGGCAAATTGTCTACCAGATAAAGAAAATTTGCGGTTTGGAAAATGAGTTGAATTTTCCCATTCTGAAATTTGCGGAAAACGTTTTACCACAATTTTTTTAGGGGCGATTACTCTTTTGAGGTTGTATCAAAAGATGAAATGGGCGATAAGCATGGTGAAACGTTTCCCGATGAACGTATTATTTGTATCCGCGGAGACGTTTACCAGCGTGCAGTAAATGGACACGGAAGGGATAGACTTACCATTGCACACGAAGTGGGGCATCTGTTTTTACACAATAGCAGAGTCGTTTCATTCTGTCAATTGAGTGACGACCAAACAGTCCCTGCTTACGAAGATCCGGAGTGGCAGGCAAATTGTTTTGCCGGTGAATTGCTTGCATCATCATATTTGATAAAGGACATGAAAATCAAAGATATTGCCGACAAATGTCAGGTATCATGGGATGCAGCCAAAATTCAATTAAGTAGTACTAAAAAACAAAAAAACATTATAGAAATTAAGTCATAAAAGAAAAGCGCATAAACGTTGTTGGCGCAACGGTTACACGCCTTTCGGGGTGAATGCTTGTGCACTCATGCAAATTGCATTATAGCATCTCCCGTCTTTTATGTCAATTATTTGACGGCAACCAAAGGTTGACATTATTTTTAGGAGGTGCAAAATGCACTCAAACATTGTAAGATTGAAGCAAAACTTTCTGCGCAATGAATACCCATGTGCAGGCAAATGGAATATTCCGATCGTAAAATATCAGCCGCTGTGCAATGATGTAAAATTGATCGCCTGTTCCGACACGAGATCACAAGAAACAAAGTATCGAGATTATGGTGTACATTTCTTTGTGGATGATTATAGGTTTGAACATATTTATGACCACACTGAAAAAACGCTTGCAAGATATTCTCAATACAAGTTTCTCCTCACTCCCGACTATTCGCTATATGCGGATATGCCGCTGTGGCGACAATTGGAAAATGTCGCCAAAAATCGTTGGTGCGGTGCCTATTGGCAAGCACAAGGACTCACGGTTTACCCAACGGTAAGTTGGGGACTTGCAATTTCCTATGAATTTTGTTTTGACGGAATAGAGCAAAATTCGGTTGTGGCGGTTGGCATGATAGGTTGCAAAAGGGGTAGAATTAACTTTATGCGTGGTTATGATGCCATGCTTGAAAAGTTATCTCCGTCAGCAATCATCTGCTTTGGAACACCGTTCAAGGAAATGCGCGGTAATATCATAACCGTAGATTATCTCGCTTCGAGAAAGGTGGTGAGATAATATGGGTGGACGCGGAACATTTGCAAGTGGAAAGAATGTGGCATACACATACGAAACCATTGACAAAATAGAGGGTGTCAAGGTGCTGCGGGGAATAAATGGCAAACACTCTTTACCGGAAGAGGCGCATTCCAGTTGGGCATATATCAAATTGAAACCGAACGGGATATTTCATGAAATGCGCATTTATGATAAGGAGCATTATCTCGTCGCTGAAATTGCATATCACCCTGAGCCGAGATTAACGGGAAATTTTTCGCCGATTTTGCATATTCATGAATATCGGAGAAACGACTTTTCAGAAAGACCTTCTCGACTTCTAACCGATGAAGAGTATAAAAAATATAAAAAATATTTCAAAGGAGTACCAAAACAATGAAAAATGGTGATATAAGTGAGTTTGTTGACGGACTTTATCACGGCGATGAAAGGATTTTTCTTTACCGTGGTCAAAAATTTTTTATTGAAGGCTTATCCTATGACGATAAAAATCATTTGTTGCTTTACAGATGGGAACCGAAGAGCGAATGTGTTTGGGATGGCGTGAGTGAAATCGGTCGTTTCTGTGTAGATAAATTCCTACAAGCTCCCCTCTTTGACGGCAAGACCTTTTGGGAAGTGGAGCAGGAAATAGAGTGGGTGGACGATTGAATCCCGATATTCGCTTCCGCTCCCTTTTAAGTAGTACAGCGGTGCAGTCGAACATAAAGAATCCGAGAGCGTAATAACATTCAGTAATACTACATAGCATTGCGGCAATGGGCTTGATTCTTTTGTGAGTCAAGCCCATTTTGCGTGCGAAGGGGGGGGGTGCATAGAAAATTTTGAAATTTGTATGCGTCGGATATCACATACAAAAATTATTTTATTTTTCACACAAAAATCCCTTTATCCGCTTGACGGATGAGATTTTATATATTAACATATGTTATAGCAAAGGAAGAGATAGTGAATCCAGAAAATATGGATATGTTCATAGAACTCTGAAATATAAACTCAAAAGTAGGAGCAATTACATTGTATACTTCAAAGGAGTGAGCGATATGAAATTGTATGCTGCCCGATCTTATGTAAAAAAATTTCCCCAAAAAAATTTCAACGAAATAGGTGAATATGCTTGACTTATGTATCAAGATACTATATACTTATGTAGTAACAAAGAAAGGGGCATTAAATCAAAAAATACGGAAGCAGTGCAATTACATTGCTACAGAACTAACTGAATAATTTTCATAAAAGAAAAGCGCATAAACGTTGTTGGCAGCAACTATTACACGCCTTTCGTGGTGAATGCTTGTGCACTCATGCAAACTGCATTATAGCATCTCCCGTCTTTTATGTCAATTATTTGACGGCAACCAAAGGTTGACATTATTTAAGGAGGCTATTATGCCAAATAAAATTATCCCTTATGGGACGAAGTGTAAGGATGTTTTTCACGCATTCATGGTACAGCATGCCGAGTTTGACGGAGAAATGGAAATTCCGTGTGTAAAAACTACCGACATACTACCAACCCGACTTGTTCCGTTTTCTCACGCGATATCCGAAAAAGATCATTCGGGGTTTGTGGTTTTTTACGAGCGTGATGAAAAAATCGAAACTTTCTGGAATAATCCCAAAAAGTATTTGCCCATACTCAAACGATATGACGGAGTAATAACTCCCGATTACAGTTTGTACTACGACATGCCATTTGCAATGCAAGTGTGGAATACTTATCGTGGCAAAGCGGTCGGTGCCTGGCTAAACGATAACGGAATCCCCACTATTCCAAATGTTCGTTGGGGCGATGAGAATACATACGACTTGGCTTGCCTTGGCGTAGAACGTAATTCAACTATAGCGGTTGGGACGCACGGCTGTATCAAATCCAAAGAATATAGACACATGTTTATTCGTGGGTTTGATTATATTTTAGACAAACTGAAACCCAAAAATGTTATAGTATATGGCAATGCCCCGCCAAGAATATTCGGCTTGGCGACAATGTACGGCGTTAATATATTACGGTTTGAAAGCGCCTTCGGCTTATCTCATAAAAAGGAGGTACGCTGATATGGGCGCAGGAAACAGCGGGCATTTCAAATGGACGACAGGCAGCAGAACAAAACTGCATGTCGGCAGACAAGGAAAGCATATTATAGGGCACAATAACTATACCCCGGGAAAAAGTATTCTTACATTAACCATGGAAGAAGCGCAACAACTTATTCGCGAATTTGCCGGGAAAGGAACACGCATGAGACCCAATAGGGAACGTGTGGATTTTGGAGGAATTATAGGATATTATATGAATCCCAAAACCGGAGAAATGATTCCAACAACTTGGGGTATTATTCATTATTCAAAAGACGGCGCACATATAGTGCCGGCTCAACCGCAACAAAGGGAGGATAAAAAAAGATGATTTACGAAAAAGAGCATAATGGTTTCTCAAAATTGATCGATTTTATACTCGAACACTGGCAGGCGCATACGGTTTATGATTTAAGATTTCGCTTTGTTTATGCGGATAAGATAATTGAGGCGAAGTACGACACAATGTTTGAATCGGACAACGGTGAAGAGTTAGATTCCCCCGAGTATGACGAGTACAACGCCATGGCGTTTGAGGATCTTGCGACGCACGAACTCTTTGAGGTGAATTACAAAACCTTACCCAAAGAACTATATTGCAACGGCAAAAGAATTCTTTGAAGTGACGGGGAATACCGTCGGGGGCGATATATGTTTAGTGAAAATGAAAAGGACATAGTTTCGACCTTTTATAGTAGTTTGGACGAAATTGAAGATAAGGAATTGCAACTGTTTTGGGAAACAGGAAGCGTGACTGCGCTGTTTGATACATGTTTTGATGACTTTGCCGACGATAACGAGGAAGACGAGTACACTTCATTCGTTTTCAAGGTTGTCAACGTAAAGGGCCGCGTTCCGATCGAAATCAGCTCTGCCGGATACTTTATTGTCAACTACCATAACTTTCCGCAAAAGATAGAAGTTAAACATTGAATTTGCCGAGCATTGAAAAATACTGAAAAAAATTATTGTTTTCGGGCAATAATCGGGCACTGAATATGATTAATTACGAAAAAGAGAATAATGGTTTTACAACAATATTGGAGTGTATCGAGGAACTTTATAATAAAAAGCAAAACAAAACGGCAATATTTAAGTTTGTATATGACGACAAAATAATTGAAACTAAATATGTGACGATGTTCGAGTCGGATAATGGGGAAGAATTGGAATCTACCGAATATGAAGAATTCAATGTCGTATTGTTTGAAAATATCGAAACACACGAATATATAGACATTGACTACAAAACCTTACCAAAAGAACTGTATTGCGACGGCAAAAGAATTCTTTGATTAAGCAGGGCATAGAAAAAATTCTAAAAAATTTTTGTTTTTGTGCAATATTTTTGGGTTTAAGATGGTTATATATACTGCAGTGGGAAGATCTGTTCGAAAATTATAGATATATTGCACATAAGCGTCTCAATTTTACATTACAGTAGGAGGGCTTGGTCGCGTGCGCGGCCGAGGCTCTTTTGCGCGATATGGTGACGGCGCATATCGATACTTACGCAAATATCGGCAAAATATCCGTGAAAACGTTAAAGCGGAGGGATATTTAATTGAATATGGGCAAAACAAATTATAGTTTTAATAAAAAATATTAAAATATCACTAAAATGGTATTGACAAACAATAATATGAGTGATATAATCACAAAGCTAATTATTACCTGTAAAAGGCGAAGTGTGCGCATTGCGTTTGCGATAGGAGGGGAATAGCGGCTGAAAATGGATTATACGAAAGTGATCTACGAGATAGAGGACAAGTATCTGTCTCCTTATGCGTGCAAGTCGAAGGATACCAAGGGCAGAGTATTTCCGATAACGCCCTGTAATTTACGCACGGAATTCCAGAGAGATCGCGACCGCATAATTCATTGTAAGTCCTTTCGCCGCCTTAAGCACAAAACGCAAGTCTTTCTTGCTCCAGAAGGGGACCATTACAGGACGCGTCTGACGCACACACTCGAAGTCGCGCAAATTGCTCGGAGCATTGCCCGCGCGTTACGCATGAACGAAGATCTCGTCGAAGCCATAGGGCTTGCGCACGACCTTGGGCACACCCCTTTCGGACATGCAGGCGAGCGCGCGTTGAACCGTAAGATGAGCGGCGACGGAGGGTTCAGCCACGAACGGCAGTCTATCCGCGTTGTGGACTGCGTCGAGTACGAAGGGAAGGGCATGAATCTTACTTTCGAGGTAAGGGACGGGATATTGAATCACACCCGCCGCGGTAACCCCGCAACGATCGAAGGAAAGATAGTCTGTTACAGCGACCAGATTGCCTACCTTAACCACGACGTAGACGACGCAATACGGGGCGGCGTGATAAGCGCGTCCGATCTTCCTCGCTCGGTTGTCGAGACCTTCGGCAGTTCTCACGGCAAGCGCATCGACGCCATGATCAGGGACGTAATAGAGAATAGCTACGGCAAGCCGACCGTATCCCCGAGCGACGGCGCTCGGGCGGCGATAGAAGAGTTCCGCGCCTTCATGTTCGAGAAAGTGTATAAATCCCCGCTCGCAAAATCGGAAGAACCGAAAGTCGAGCACATGATAGAAATGTTATTCGATCACTTTCTCGCGAACATGGACGAGCTACCCGACTTTATACTTCGGCTTGACGCGAGCGACAAACAAAAAGTCTGCGACTACATAGCGACTATGAGCGATACATATCTCATACACGTGTTCGAGCAGATTTATGTACCCAAAGGCTGGGAGAAGTTGTAATAAGCAAAAATGGAATTCGGTGAATTTTGCGATCGGTTGATAGAAAATACCGACATTGTCAAGTTGATATCGCGGTATTGTTCGTTGAAACGTTCGGGCAACACATTTAAGGCATGCTGCCCTTTTCACAGCGAGCGCACACCGTCGTTCACCGTAGATCCAATCAAACAGCTTTACCATTGCTTCGGTTGCGGAAAGGGCGGTAACGCCATAACCTTTTTGCGGGACATAGAGAGTATAGAGACGATAGACGCCATTAAAATGCTTGCGGATGAGGCGCATATGGAGCTGCCCGAACTGACGGGTCGTTCGGCGCCCAAAGCGGACAAGCAGAAGAGAATGCGGCTCTATGAACTCCTGCGGGAAGCGGCATTGCATTACCACGAAAATCTCCGCTCTCCCAAAGCCGACATAGCCAACGCTTATATTGCGAAGCGCAACCTGCCGCCCAACATAGTAACGAGGTTCGGGCTCGGTTATTCCATTGACTCGAGCGACGCGGTTAACTATCTCAAGGGCAAGGGCTTCACGGAGACGGAAATGAAAGAAGCGGGGCTGGTCGGTTACAATGAGTACGGATACTTCGATCTTTTCCGCGGCAGACTTATGTTTCCCATAATAAGCAATCTCGGACAAGTCGTGGGGTTCAGCGGGCGAGTGCTCGAAAAGACGGACAGAGCGAAGTATTACAACACACCGCAGACCGAATTGTTCGATAAGTCGCGCACGGTTTACGCGCTTAACCTGCTTAAAAAGCGCCGCCAACTCGGCATGATAGACTATATCATCATGTGCGAGGGGCAAATGGACGTCATTGCGCTACATAAAGCCGGCTTCGATACCGCCGTAGCAAGCATGGGCACGGCATTGACCTATAACCACGCCCGCCAGATCAAGAACTATACCGACAAGGTATATATCAGTTACGACGGCGACGGCGCGGGGCAAAAGGCAACTCTCCGCGGATTGGATATCCTGCGCGAAAGGGGGTTGACCGTTAAGGTCGTGCAACTGCCCGAGGGAATGGATCCCGACGAGGTGGTTAACAGCGAGAACGGCGTGGAAAAATATCGCAAGCTGCTCGACGAAGCGTTGCCGCTGACCGAGTATAAGCTCAAAAAGCTCCGCGAGAAATACAATCTCGAGGACCGCGACGAAAGAGCGAAGTACGCGGCGGAGGCGGTCGCGCTGACAAGGCGACTTGACAATCCCGTGGAAACGGAGGAATATCTTCGCACGATAGCGACCGAAACGGGTTACGACATGAACGTATTGCGCCGTCAGGCGGAAATAGCGCCGCCCGACGAGGAGCCTAAACAGGAAAAGCGCGAGGAAGAACAAAAGAAGGAGAGCATGGATAAAAACGAAGCATTCCTGCTCGCCGCGTACATAGCCGACAGAGAATATGTGGAAGTCGGCGACATGAACGAAATATTTACAGAGGGCTTCGGAAAACTTGTAGTAGACTCTGTAACGGACAGCAGAATGAGGGGGCTTAAGGACGTCGGCGCAATGCTGTATTCCGATCTGCCCGAAGAATTTCAGCAGCAACTCACCGATATCGTCGGGTTCGATTTCGGCGGCATGGACAGCCGCGAGATGTACTCGGCGTGCGTGTTGCAACTGAAATGCGAGAGGTTAGACAGACAGCGCGATGAATTGATGAAGCGCTATGACGAGAGTAAGGACCCGAGTTTGCTGATACAAAGTATGGAACTGCAGAAAAAGCTCAAAAAGTTAAGAAGAGACGGAGGAAGTAAATGAACGACAACGAAAACAAAGTGATAAACGATAAGACGATTGACAAGACTACTGAGACCAAAACTACGGAAACGGAGCAAAAAGCAGTATTGAACGATAAGATATTAAAAGAATTAAACAAACTGATTGCGCTCGGTAAGCAGCGCGGCAGTCTTACTTCGGATGAGGTCGGCGAAAAAATAGTAGTAAGCTGCGAAGCGACGGCATACGAGATAGACGAAGTTATTCGCATACTTCAGGAGAACGGCATAGTCATAAAAGAAACGCAGATAGAGCCGATGAAGGACGACTCTTTGGAGAAGATATTGACGGATACGACGTTATCGTCGGACGATCCCGTCAAAGTATATCTCAAAGACATAGGCAGAGTACCCCTTCTTTCGGGCGACGAGGAGATAGAGCTTGCGAAGAGAATGGCTGACGGCGACGAAAAGGCCAAAGCCCGCCTTTCCGAGGCTAACCTCCGTCTCGTCGTATCCATAGCAAAGCGGTATGTGGGCAGGGGAATGCTCTTCCTCGACCTCATACAGGAAGGCAACATGGGTCTAATGAAGGCGGTTGAGAAGTTCGACTATACCAAGGGCTTCCGCTTCTCGACATACGCGACCTGGTGGATTAGACAGGCGATAACGAGAGCGATAGCCGATCAGGCAAGGACCATTCGCATACCCGTGCACATGGTCGAGACTATTAACAAACTCACGCGCACAACGCGCTTCCTCGTGCAGGAACTCGGTCGGGATCCCACTCCCTCCGAGATAGCCAAAGAAATGGGCATGACGGAGGAGAAGGTGCGCGAGATACAAAAGATAGCGCAGGATCCCGTGTCGCTCGAAACGCCTATCGGCGAGGAAGAGGACAGCCATCTCGGCGACTTCCTCGAGGATACGCATGCAACCAGCCCGCAGGATCAGGTGACTAACACTATGCTTAAAGAGGAGCTTATGCGCGTTCTCGAAACGCTCACTCCCCGCGAACAGGCGGTTATACGCCTCCGCTACGGCATAGACGGTTCGCACCCCCGCACTCTCGAAGAAGTGGGCAAACGCTTCGGGGTAACGAGGGAGCGCATAAGACAGATAGAGGCTAAAGCGTTGCGGAAGTTGCGGAATCCCGCGCGGAGCAAGCGGCTTAAAAGCTACCACACCGAAACGTGAGGTTCGAGAAGATAGTATCCGTGCTCCCGAAGTGCGGACTGCTCGCCGAGGTAGGTTGCGACCATGCGAGGCTGACCGAGCTTGCCCTCCGGAAGGGGCTGTGCGATAGCGCCGTCGTGTCGGATATAAGCGAGACCTGTCTTGCAAAAGCAAGGGTTACTCTCCGCGACTATCCCAACGTAACGTATATCGTTGCGGACGGCGTGCCCGAGGAGGCGCGGAAAGCGGACTGCATAATGATTTGCGGCATGGGCGGACATACCATAGCGGACATACTTTCGCGGTATACGGGCAGAGCGACCCTCGTTCTGTCCCCGCAATCGCATACCGAACTCGTCAGAGCCGAACTTCGCGACTTGGGATACGATCTCGATATCGACGAGTGCTTCGAGGCGGCGGGGAAGTTTTACGACTTACTCCGCGCCGAAAAGGGCGACATGACGGTTGACAGTATGCAAATCGCATACGGAAAGTTCTATAAGCGGAAAAACGCCGCGTTGGAAAAAAAACTCACGCGCTTGCTTAATAATCTTAAAAACAGCGAAGAGGCTAACGCGGCGAAGATCCGCGAGATAGAGGAGGTGCTCGTATGGCAAAGATAAGCACGATACTTTCATACATACGCGATATGGCGCCCGAGTCCGCCACTCAGCCCGATTTCGAGGATAACGTCGGACTGCTCGTCGGTTCGGAAGCGGGTAGTACGGTTAAAGTCCTGCTCTGCCTCGACTGCACCGAAGCCGTTGTCGCCGAGGCGGAAAAGCTCGGCGCGAAGCTGATAATATCCCACCACCCCGTGATATTCCGCTCCTTCAGGCGGGTTACAGACGAGGATCCCGTCGGTCGGACGGTGCTTGCTGCGGCACGTGCGGGGATAACGGTATACTCCGCGCACACCAATCTCGACTTCTGCAACGGCGGAATAAACGATTGCGTCGCTCGCATAGCGGGGCTTGAGAACGCGCGGGCAATGGAAGTGATTGACGGCATAGCCGTCGGGCGCATCGGCGAAGTAAATACGACGGTGGGCGAGCTGGCAAAAGGACTTGCGGACGCTTGCGGCGACAGACATGTACGGATAGTGGGCGACGCAAAAACCCCTCTCCGTCGGGTCGCGATAATCAACGGCGGCGCGGGGAGCTTAGAGTATGTGAAATTGGCGGCGGAGCTTGGCGCGGACTGTTATGCAACCGCCGACGTGCCGCACCACGTTTTGTTGTATGCCGCGCGGAGCGGAATGAATTTGATAGTCATGCAGCACTACGCAATGGAGCGCGTTTATTTAAGCGAATTGGCTGAAAGATTGACGGAATACGCGGTAAAAGACGGATCGGACGCGGAGTTCATAGTCAGCAAAACAGAGACCGATCCCGTCCTGCAGGAGGATTTATGACGGAAAATATGCAAACAATGTTGGAATATCAAAAGCTCGATATTGCGCTTCGCAAGATGAATGTCGAATATAATAACCACCCCGACAAGAAGCGCCTTGACGCGGCTCGTAGCAAATTCAACGAGGTTCAGGCCAATCTCAACGCGGGTTCGGCAGAGTCGGAGACGCTTGCGGCGGAAATAGAAAGGGTATATGCCGAGTTCAAGACCACGCTTAAAACATTGGAGACGCTGGAAAAGGAGTTCGCCGCGGCTGAAAACGATGAGGAAAAGGCGAAGTTTTTGCCCCGTCTCGAGTCGCTTAAATCACGCCTTGACAGTTGCAGGAATAAAATAGCGAGTAGGATAGACCGCATAAAGCGCATATCCGCAGAGGCGGTTAAGTCCCTCGATACCCGCAAAACGGTCAGGGAAGAGTTCGATAAGACCAAAAAGAAGCTGGAAGAGTACAAGGACCAAGTCAAGCCCGAGCGTGAAAAGATCGAGGGACAGATGAAAGCTCTCGGTGAAAAGATAGACAAAGACCTCCTCGAGCGTTACGCAAAGGCGAGGTCGGAGGGCGTCGCCGTGCCTATATACGTCGCGGTTGCGGGAGACGAAAACAGCTATGCTTGCGGCGTGTGCGGAATGGTGCTCTCGCAAACGAGCAAGAGCGAGCTTAAATCAAAGGGAATATGCCAATGCGAAACCTGCCGTCGGCTGGTATATCTTCGCTAAAAGGCAGAACAGGGGGAAAGGAATATGGTAAATAAGGGCGTTATTCTTTGCGGCGGTCAGGGCACGAGATTTCTTCCCGCGACCAAGGCTCTGCCCAAGGAAATGCTGCCTGTCGTCGATACACCCGTGTTGCAATACATTGTGGATGAGATGGTGGACAGCGGCATAACGGAGATATGTATCGTTATTTCTCCGGGCAAAGAGGATATAGTTCGCTACTTCTCGCCCAAGGGCAAGCTGGAAAAGGTGTTGAAAAAGAAGGGCGACGAAAAGGGGCTTGCCTCGCTCAAACATATCGACAGGGGCGCAAAGTTTGTTTTCGCCGTGCAGAAACAGCCCAAGGGCATGGCGGACGCACTGGTTAAGGCGCGTGAGTTCGTTGGTAGCGACCCTTTCGTGCTCTCGACTGGCGACGACCTCGTAAGAGCGGAAGTACCGGTCAGTAAGCAACTTATAGACGCTTACGAAAAGAGCGGGAGGAGTATTCTCGGCGGGCAGACCGTTCCCGAGGATAAGATACACATGTACGGTTGCGCCGCGCTCGGAGAGGAACTGTGCGGGGACAGCCGCGCTCACGCCTGCACGGGAATTGTGGAGAAGCCGAAGAAAGAGGACGCTCCCAGCCTTTTCGCGGCGCTCGGCAGGTACGTGCTTACAGCGGAGATATTCGACAAGATCTCGCGCATTAAACCGGATAAGCGGGGCGAACTTCAGGTGACCGACGCGTTGCGCTTGCTCGCCGAGGAGGGGAAACTGTGCGCTTACGATTTCGACGGCTACCGCTACGACATGGGGAGTAAGGCGGGGGCAGTGCAGGCTACTATCAGCTACGCGCTCGACCACCCCGATACGGCGAAGGAAACGAGAGAGTTCCTCAAGGGGCTGAAACTGTGATGTTTAACGCATTGACTTTCGACGAAGAGATATTGAAACGTGCGGGCAGTAAGAACTGTTCGCACATTTACTATGCGGGGAAGAAGGAGATCGGTGGCGATAAGGTGACTAACTTCCGCATAGTGGATGAGGATTTCCGCGGCAAGGTTACGGGCAATGTCTACCTGTCGTCGGTACTGCTCGACGAGGACATAATAGACAAGGTTATAGAGAGCGTGCTGACGGAGAAGAGTAAGATAATCATTAACGCCTGCTCCACCCTCGACGAGGTGGGTAGTTGCGATAAGAGATACGGCGTGACGCCGATCGGGCTTGCGCATAAATACGGACTGCTCGAGGGCGCGTATGTCGCGGGCTGTACTTACCTCGATAAGGACGATATAGATCTGATGATACAGTCGGGCGCGGAGGCAATACTCACACCGTCGCTGACAATGGGCGAGGGAATGGGTATTCCGCCGCTCAGAATGTTGGTGTCGCTGGGCGCTACCGTGCACCTCGGAAGCGGAAGTGCGGAGTTTAACAAGGAGGGCGATATGCTTTTCGAAAAAAATCTTATCTCTCTCGCCGTCAGCGGGGCGAACTGCACCCGCAAAGCAATAGCGGAAAGCGACCTTGAAAAAATGCTTAAATACCGATAAATTTTGTTGACATTCCCCCGTAAATGTAGTATTATAACAAGGCTTTGAAAAAAGCATATGCGGTTGTGGCGGAATTGGCAGACGCGCAAGACTAAGGATCTTGTGGGCGACCATGCAGGTTCGATTCCTGTCAACCGCACCAAAAAAGAAGTATGAAAATGATACAAAAATATCGGCTTC
>CANPYH010000025.1 GCA_947588325.1 uncultured Clostridia bacterium | reverse complement strand
TCTTTCTTTGCATTGGCTTCGTCGTTAGCCTGTTTTGCTTGGTCTATCTTTCCTTTTGCTGCGTCAAGAGCTTGTTGAACCGCCTCTTCTGTGGTAGCTTTCTCTATCTCCCCGATACCGCCCGTTACCGCTTCATCGGCTATAGATACGCCCTGTCCCGCAGCATATACCTTGAGTTCGGCCGCTGCGTCGTCCTTCGCCTTTTGGAGTTTAGCCGCCGCCTCTTTTTGCGCATTAGCTTCGTCGTTAGCCTGTTTAGCTTGGTCTATCTTTTCCTCGGCTGCGCTGAGAGCCGTTTGCACCTCTTCCTCGGTCGTAGCCGCCTCGATCTCGACTATGCCCGCTTTAACTATCTCGTCATCGGCGGAGATACCGTTGGAGAGCGCATAGATCTTAAGCTCGAGACTTGCGAACTTCTTGGCGTACTCAAGGGCTTTTGCATTTTCTTCGATCTCGACGTCAAGGACGGGAACGGCGCTCATCTCTGCGATAGCGGAGTTAGCGAGACGGTCTACGTCATCCATGGTTATATCCGCGGACGCAGTCATCTGCTTTTCGGCATTCGCATAAATGTCGTGAATCTTCTGTATAGCCGCGTCGGAGTAAAGATATTTGCCGAGCAATTCGTCTCTGTGAGCGGCGACTTCGGCAAGTTTAACCTCGCCATACTCGCCTACGGGACCGATGACGTATTTGCCTTCGACCTCGGTAAAGCCGAAACCTGCGGGGATTCTCGCCCTGTCAAAAGGAGTTGCGGAAGAACCTGCAACGATAAGGTCATCGCCTTCCACTTTCGAAACGTCTTTTATAACTATTCTGTCGTTACCTTTTGAGTCTTTGTTACGAACCGCGACTTTTTCAAGAGGCAGGTATTCGCTTAAGCTCAACGGATCGGCGACAATCTCGGGCGAGGTGAAGGTACCGCCGTTAAGCGTTTCGGTAGATATGCCGTCACCCGTTTTGATAAGTCCGCCAAACGTGCTGCCTTTATTTACAACGAGATCGCCTTCGTTCATTGTTATATCACCCGAAACATAGGATTCAGCAATAGTAAGGTCGTCGTCACCGATAATGTTACCATAAAGATCCGTAAAGGAAAGAACACAGTTTTTTTCGCTATCCTCATTGCTATCGCTTTGGATTAACAAATCGCCGTAGATTGCTATCGCCTCAAGTCTGACTTTACCTTTCACGGGAATAACGCCCGTCTCGCTCCTGAGAACAACGTCGGAAGTATAGTCGCCCCAATTCTGGAGCCCGGTACCTCCACTCACTTGTGTTCCGTCAAAGCCAAAGCCGCTGTGCAATACAAATGTCAATTTCTTTTCTATTGGAGACAAGTTTTCGACAATGGGAGCATAGACATGTATCTCGTCCCCATCCTGTACATTTTGAAGTGCCAATGAGACACTCGCGTATGTACTTTGAAGCGTGCCGTCACGGTAGACAGCCGCCCTATAATCTCCAAACGTGTAAACATGCTTGCCTTCTTCGTCCTTTTCAACTACACCACCGAAATCAAGGTCTGAGAAATCGAAATACTCCGGAGGCAATTCAACATCGGTCTCGATATTGAAGTTGAAGTTATCTTCCTGTCCTCTCGGGGGAGTGGAGGGTTTGATGGTGGGATCCAGAGTGTTACCGAAGTCGTAAACGTCAATATGGGTATTGGAACCGCCTATATTGAGCTGCGTTTCGCCTTCTTTCTGTTGCCTTCCCGAGCATACAAGACTTTCGTCGGGCGCGTCGATCTTTACGTCTTCAAGGTTTACACTTTCGCCTGCAACGTCACCCGCGACCGCGCCCCTTATTGTGCCGTTGCCTGTGAATTGAATACCGCATATGCTTGTATTGGTAACCGTGATAGATCCGTCCGCATGTCCCGCAAGACCGCCTGACTTCCAACTTGCCTCTATCCTGATGTTGTTCGGTATAATATTCCCTTCTGCATCTGTCGCACCAACTTGGCAATTTGTGAATGTGAAACTTCCCCAGGTGTGTCCGACTATGCCACCCATATATTTTAACGAATAGCCTTTAATGTCGCTGTTTACGGTAACGTCGTCAAGTTTTATACCGTCAAACTTCACACCGAAATGCGCGTCACCGAGAATTGCACCGCCCGAGACATAATCGACATTGCCGTTAAGGTCGTCGAGATATCCGTTGCCTATGGTAAACGTCGAGTTTTTCACCGTGACATTGCGGAACTGCATTTCGCCGCCTACTTCCTGCTCTATGGTTTGCCCGAACAAGCCGACGATTTTCTCGCGAGCGAATATACCGCTCATCACCTTACTACCGCCGTCGAAGGTTCCGCAGAAGGTGTAAGTCTTGTTGCCTACGGGTATGAAGTTAGGCGTTCCGTCTGCAATAGACGCCAACGCAATTTCCTCTTCAAAGTTAATATCTTTGGTGAGCACTATTGTCTTGTTACGGAAGTTATCTACGCCGCTGTTGACATAGGTTGCAAAGTAATACCACTCATTGGCATTCTCGATTTCGAATCCGCCCGATTTATCTTTGTTAGCGGCGTACCAAGCCTGCGCTTTGAGGTCGGGTGCAATCTTTACTTCATAAGAAGTATCGGGGTCGTATTCCGCGTCAGCCGCCTTATACGCGCCGAGCATACTCCCGAAAGTCTTGTCGATATATTTATCTATCGTTTCTATCTGGCTGCCCTTGAAGGATCCGCCCGTTACTATCATAGACGCGCCGTCCGAAACGGTAAACGCGCCGTCGTATTTACCGCTGTCAATGGCAAGTTTTCCGCTCGTGACATTGACGTCGCCCGTTATGTTAACGTTGCTCATAGCTGCGTCGCCCTGAGTTGTCACGCTGCCCGCGATAACGCCGTTCTTGACAGTCGCGCCGCCTTGAAGGGTAAGGGATCCGCTGCCGTTAATGGTAAGGGTGAAGTCGGCGGTGCGGTTAAGGTCCAGGGTCACTTTCTTGTCAAGCACGACTGCCTCGTTAATCTCGGCGGGCTGAAGTACGGAAATCGTATCTCCTTCCCCCGCATTATCCATAGCGTCTTTTAACGAACCGTATGCGGTGACGGTGGAGCCCAACATAAAGTTATCCCCTGCTTTCGCCTTGGAAACGACATAGGTGTCTCCGACGTCGATACTCGAACATCCGTCGGGAATAAGCCCGTCGAAGTCCCAGGAGAACCTGCACGCCTTGGAGCCGTCCTCGAGATAGCTTGCCAAATCGATTACGCAGATTGCCTCTTTGTTTGTAATCTGGTCTCCCGCTTTGGATTTCACTCCAAATTCATAAGTATTAACGCCTTGGCGGAACGCACCCTTATAAGCGACCAAGTCTGCGGCATGCGTTTCTTCTATGTCCTCGGCGGTGCCGAAGCTGATTTCAGAAATAATATTACCGCCGTTAATTGTTATAGCGCCGACAAAGGCATTCTTATACAGATCCGCACTATATGTGGAAGGAATAAATTTAAACAGCGACATATCGCGCAAGGCTTCCAACGTGGTTTTATCGGTACTCGACACGGTAGCCGAAGAATAATCTTTATAAGTAGCGGGAACTATAGCCGTCTGTCGAATGGTGCCGCTTTCAAGCACGATTTTCGTATTCATCACGACCGCGTTTATGCTGAAGAAGGATTCTTCCGCCACACCTGCAGGCGCACTAAGTTCGAGTTCGCCGTCTCCGTCCTCGCTTGAATCCTGTATTATAAAACGGTTCTGATAGTCGAGAGAACTGCTTGTCTCAAAATGCTTTGCTTTTGCTGTCGACGTTTCGACCTTTAATTTATTGCCGTTAAGGTCAAGTACCATGTCGCCGCTTACGTTTTTCATGCTGATTGCGGTGGTAATTGTCGCGTCTTGCAACAACTTAACCGTACGCGACTCGGCTATAATAGTCTTTGCGCCCTCCCAGGCAGCCAAGAAATTTTTGTATTTATAAGTCGTGTCATTGGCTGTGACTTCGACCTGCGCCAGATTATCGGCAACCTCGGCAACGCGGTAGTAAGGCGTTTCCAAAGGTCCCGCTTCGTCTTCGGTAACAAGTTCCATCCACTTGCCTTCGGGAGCGTAGCCCGAAAGGTCGCCGCCCCATTTTCCGTCCTCAATGGTAACGCTTGTGTTGTACGGACCGACAATCTCGTAAATCCAACCTATCCTATTTGATTGGCTGCCATATGAGGCGCATGACTTAACGCTGTCGGCAACGCTCAATATCCCGCAAGCCGCAGAGTAAGAAGTATAGTCGCCTTTCTTGAATACGAGCGTGCTGCCGCGGTGGGGCTTAACCGTCTCTTCAATGGGCTTGATAAGTTCCAGCGCTTCCGCCTCTTTTGCTTTGCCCGCCTCGTTCAATTCGCCGTTGTCAAAATAATCATAAAGGTAATAATCATCGCCTAAATATACTTCGGGGTCGATTAAGATCGATTGAACGCCGACTAAATGTACGTATGAAGATTTAGCCCCGTTGACTATAAACGTTCCGTCCTCAACGGTGAGATTTCCGTCTACCACCGATATAGCCGTGCAGTTCGCTGTAGCTGATAAACTTTGCGCACCGGGGTGGGTAAATACGCCGCCGAGTATGGTGCAAGACGGGTTGCATACATACTCATTATCTCTCGTCAGCTTCAACTCGTTGGCAATAAGATTCGAGGATCTGCTTTCCACACTGAAGTTAACGCTCGTGGTCAACGTGCCGTAGTTATCAATACAGTTTTGCGTTGCCGATGAGATTGTACCCGTCTTTTGGGTGGAAGTATCGACCAGGGTCAATGTGCCCCAACGGTTTACGATTGTACGTCCGTCCCAATCAACTCCTTCTTCCGAAGTAATTGTGCAACCGTTAAGGTCGATGGTGATATCCTGTCCTTGCGAAATTGTTATGGGATTATCGCCGACGTCCATATCCTTTGTAATACGGATCTTTTTCGCCGTCGTTCCAGCACCCGTTATCTCGCTCCTGAGATCATCCAACGTCTCGACGGTAACGTCGGGAGTGAAGGTCTCGTCCGCCTGCACGCGTTCTCTTGCATTGCCGAGGTTAAGCGTTACGGCAAAAACAACCGCAACAACTACCGTGAGCAAAATGCAAAGAAGCGAAACAAGCCTGAACTTCTTCGAAGTTTCTTTCATTTTTCTCTCTCCTTTATATGTATTTTAACCCCAGCACCACCGAACCGACCTTGTTTTTCGTAATAATAAATCCGCTATCGATCCTTCTATGACACTTTAGTGCATATATGATATCACCTACCCCCCCCCCTACGTCAAGTTAATTTTATCACTTTCCGATAAAATATTTACTGAGGTATAGTTTTGCGACATAACTTGCAAAAACAACGTTCCCAATCGGTTCAGCATTGCCGTTCCTTATGCGGTACAAGCAAGACAATCCCCTCAGTCTGCCTGACGGCAGACAGCCCCCCTTACTAAGGGCGGCCCACACGGGACAGTTACGCTCGAAGCAAGAAACAACAATCTTGTTATGAAACAAATATGCTCCATATCCCCCGAACAGTCGGGGACGAATGTGGCCGCCCTTAGTAAGGGGGGCTGGCGCGTAGCGCCTGAGGGGATTGTTACATGGATAAAATCATATCAGAAAAGGGGTGAGTTTATTTTATGCAATCTATCACAGTAATAATTGCAATTCCCAACGCGCAAAATGTATGTTATAATGCAAATGTAGGTTGGGGGGTTTTTTGTTTTGTCCAAATGACGAGAACGCCGAAATACTCCCGAGCCGTTAAGCGGTAAATTTCTCTGCGGAGAAAAATAAATAAAAGAGAGGAAAAAGAGAAATGGTGAAAAAGAAAGGCAAGATCATTCAGCTGATTATCATCGGCGTATTGGTTGCGTTGTTTATTGCGGTAAACCTCGTGGTAAACTTCTATAAGGGCGTTATAGACCAATACCTCGGCGATAACTTCCAGGCGAAGGAGAAGCTGGACCCCGCTGTCGGCGACGAAGCGGTGCAAAAGGTAGCGGAAGAGGGCTTCGTGTTACTCAAAAACAACGACACCCTCCCGCTCGAGGACGTGGACAAGATTAACTTGTTCGGCTGGGGCTCGAGCGACGCGGGCACGCTTATGTGCGGCGGCGGTTCGGGCGACTTCACAATGTCGACAGGCTCGGACACAATTAAGGACGTCGTAACATTGAGAGAGGCGCTCGAGGGGCTTAAAGAACAGCCCTTCGAAGTTAACCCCGATCTCGTGCAATACTACGAGGACTATTGCAGGGTATACAGAAACGGCGGTACCGACGGCAGACCGGGCTGGTTTAACTATGGCAGCAACCCCAAATACTTTAACCTGGTTGAGCCGAACATTACCGACTACCCGCAAGACGTACTCGCGGGCGCGCTGGAATTCAGCAACACCGCGCTTGTGGTGCTTACGAGAACGGGAGGCGAATCCCTCGACCTGCCCAAGTCCCAGCCCAAGTATGTTCCCCACGGTAATCCGACGACCGCGGGCGACACGACTTCCACTGACAGAGACAGAACCTATCTCCAGCTCTCCGTCGAAGAGGAAGCGCTTATTGATTATGTTGAGGACAACTACGAGAACGTCATTGTCGTACTCAACACTTCGGCGACCCTCGAGTGCGGCTTCCTTGAAGACGACCGCATAGACGCGGCTATCGCCATTGCCACCCCCGGTCAGAGCGGCTTGACCGCCCTCGCCAAAATACTTCGCGGCGACGTCAACCCCTCGGGCAGGTTGGTAGACACCTATGCGTACGACCTGACTACGGCGGCAAGCTATGCCAACTCCCCCGACTCCAACGTTACGAACGGCACTACGGGCGAAAAAACCTTCACCAACAGCGGCGACAGATACATCGACTATCTCGAAGGTATTTACGTCGGTTACAAGTGGTACGAAACCGCGGACGCCGAGGGCTTCTGGAATAATGTCAGCAACGAATACGGCGACGGCTACTACGGAGTGGTGCAATATCCCTTCGGCTACGGCCTCTCCTATACCGACTTCGAGTGGAGCGTCAGATCCGTTACCCCCGCAAGCGGCTCGACTATCACCGCCGACACCGAAATTACCATCGAATTGAACGTAGTTAATACGGGCGACCGCGCGGGTAAGGACGTCGTAGAGCTCTACTACGATCCGCCTTATAAATCGGGAGGCGTGGAGAAAGCCTCGGCTAACCTCGTCGCCTTCACAAAGACCAACCTGCTCGACGCAAAGGGCGGCGCGCACGCGGCTCAAACGGTTACGCTTAAACTCAAGGCTTCGGACATGAAGTCATACGACGCATATAACCTCAGCGGCGCAGTCGGAGAAAACGGCGGTTACGTCCTCGAACGGGGCGAGTACTCGCTCAAACTCTCGACGGACGCGCATAGAGTAAAAGAGGGGCTTTCGGACGCCGTTATTACTTATAAAGTTGTTTCCGACATCTATATCGACTCCGACGAAGTGACGGGCTATACCGTCGAGAACAGATTCACGGGCGACACCGCTGACGGCGGCGTTTCCATAGACGGCTCCAACGTCGGCGGTTGGGAGCTCAAATTCCTGTCCCGCGAAGACTTCGAGGGCACCTTCCCTCAGCCCGGCGCAGCAAGACGAGCAAAAGGCTCCTTCAACCCCAACGGCTGGCTCTCGACGAAGCGAGACACCAACGACAAACCGGTTCAGGGCGTAGCCGGCGATTTACGGCTTGTCGAGAACAAACAATATAACGACGACCTTATTAAACAACTCGGCGACGAAGCCAACTATGACGATGAAGAACTTTGGGAGCCTCTGCTCAATCAGATAACCGAGGAAGAGCTGTTCAGAATCGTCGCAAAAGGCGGCTATTGCACACAGGCAATCGAGTCGATAGGCAAGCCGCAAATGACCGACCTCGACGGACCCACGGGCTTTAACAGACACCCGCACTCCGCTCCCGAGTTCTCGGGCTTCCCTTCCGCCCTCGTCGTTGCGGGAACCTGGAACGCCGACGTAGCGAACCTGGTAGGCCGCGTCATCGGTAAGGAAGGTTTGAAGGCGGGCTACGGCGGTTGGTACGCACCGGGCATGAATATACACCGCTCCCCCTTCAACGGCAGAAACTATGAGTACTTCTCCGAGGATCCCTATCTCTCGGGCATAATCGGCGCCAACGTCGTATACGGCACGGCGCAGGAGGGCATTTACAGCTATATCAAGCACTTCGCGTTGAACGAGACCGAGAATAATCGAGACGGCTTGTACACCTGGGCAACCGAGCAGTCCGTCCGCGAAATCTACCTCCGCCCCTTCGAGATCAGCGTCAAGGTCGGCAAGGCGAGCGCAGTCATGTCGTCATACAACCGCATAGGCGACACCTGGACGGGCGGCAGTTACGGGCTTATGACCGAGATACTCCGCAACGAATGGGGATTCAAGGGCACCGTGGTTACCGACTACCTCGACGGTAGCGACAGCTATAAGACGGTAGACCAGGGCATCAGAGCGGGCAACGATATCTGGCTGGAGAACGGTAACGACGCAGGCTACAGCTCAATCGGGCTGAAGGACACCTCAAGCGCGACGGCGGTTGCTTGCGCAAGAGAGGCGGCAAAGCACGTCATATACACCTATTGCAACACCAGAAAGATCTCGCTCGAAGCGGGCACGGCGTCCGATGAGGTCGTCGAGGCTCAACAGAGTTTCTCGGCTTGGAAGATCTGGTGGATCGTTATCGACGTCATCGTCGGCTTGGCTCTCATCGCCTGGGCGGTTGTGATTACTATCTTCCTCGTCAAAGCGATTAAAAAGGGCAAGACGCAGCAATAACCCAAGCAACCCACGAATAGCAAGTCACACGGGGCAATAACCCCGACAGCGGAAGCGGTGGGTAAGTCCTGCCGCTTCCCCGCTATGCGGGCGGGGAGAATGCGCATGTTATATGTCACTATTTTGTGACATATAAGCCCGTCACGCTGTTGACTTTTAACCGAAATAATAGTATATATAGGCTACGGAAGAATTTGCACGAGCGAGCGACTGAAAAATTATAAGGAGGACGAGATGATTACGGTATTTTGCAGAACGACGAGAAAGGCGGAGCAGAGCTTTTACCTGTCCGACGGGCAGCACAGATACTACCTCTTTACGCAAAAGTTCCGTCGGAGCAACAAAGAGTTCTTCGAACGCGGCGTGCTCTTGGACGTTATCTACGACTTCTCGCGCACCCACAGCACTTGCACGATTAAGACATTGGAGAAGATCCAGAAGTTTATCCCCTACATAGAGAAAGAAGAGAGCCTTGCGCTCAGACGGCAGACGCGGCGTAAAAAGGCGCGCCTACATAAGCCCTTCCGCCTTCGCAAGCAGGAACTTCGCTTCCTTGCCGCGGAGTATTAGTAGCGGCAGAGGCGCACAGATAGCGGAGTATATTAAGGGCGATAACGGCGCAATACTCACGGAGTATCAGCGATAAAAGCGACCGATGGGCAGAGCGTGATTGGCGGGACCGATTAAAAGTTAAACCAAGATAAGCGAATACAAGCGAATCAATAACTGTTATATGGGGGTATTATGCGACCGAAAATCATTTGCGGAGATATAACTACTTTTCGCGGAGACGCTATCGTCAATGCCGCCAATCGATCCTTGTTGGGCGGCGGCGGTGTGGACGGAGCCATCCATAGGGCGGCAGGGCCGGAGCTTTTGGCGGAGTGCAGGACGCTCGGCGGGTGCGAAACGGGTGAGGCGAAAATAACCAAGGGGTATCGTCTGCCCGCAAGGTACGTCATTCACACCGTCGGACCGATATGGCATGGCGGCAATCACGGGGAGAAGGCTCTCCTCGAAAGCTGTTACACAAGCTCCATGAACCTTGCCCGCGAACATGGGCTTCGGACGGTCGCCTTCCCTCTCATCTCGGCGGGAGCATACGGCTATCCCGTCAAAGAGGCGATAAAGGTCGCCCTGACCGCCCTCTCGGAATATGCGGACGCCGAGTCCGAGCCGTACCTCGTAATCTACGACGAGGACACCTACAAATTGTCCCTTTCGGTGTACGACGAGTTGTGACACGAATTTAGTGTTTTCATTCCGACGGATTTAGTTAACAGACAAACCATAAAGAAAGACCGCCGATAACGACGGTCTTTCTTCGTCTTACGCATGTAGCGTATTTTGCGGAGAATAAGAGCAAATTCTCGCAAGGCCTGCATGTTAAGCCTTTTTTCAATCACAATTAACTACGGTTTTAACGCCGTTATGGGAACTACAAACACGCCGTCGGGTCTCTTGTATGCGGCGTTACCCAGCCCGCAAACAACGCACAGTACAGAGGGAGTTTTTGCGCCGTTTTTGTTCAGCCAATCCCGCAATGCAACAAGATTCTTCGCCGCCGCGTCTATCTGCTTTGCGCCCAATTTAATCTCTATGGCACACCATTCGCCGCTATCGAGTTCTATAACCGCGTCGATCTCACGCCCCATATAGTCTTGATAATGATACAGCTTACCGCCAAACGATTCTGCGTAAATACGCAAATCACGCTCGCAAAGCGCTTCAAACAAAAAGCCGAAGGTCTCGAGATCCCCTATCAGCCTGTCGGGGGAAGCCTTCAATAACGCCGCCGCGAGCGCAGGATCACAAAAATGCCGCTTTTCGGCTTGCTTAACCCGCACGGAAGAGCGAAGATTGATGGCAAAAGGCGGCTGATTATCGAGCAGAAACAGCCGTGAAAATACATCAAGATATGTGGATATAGTTTCGACATCGAGCGAATCGCCGTCCGCACGGATATCGGAAAGTAATTTTCTATTGGTTGCCGTAGTGCTTTCATTCCGCGCAAGCGAACGAAGCAAGAGCATAATTTTGGCCGTATCGTATTTGATACCGTCCACCCGATTGACGTCATCGTCAAGAATGGCGGTCAAGTACGCTTCGGGCATTAAAGACGCATTCTCTGCCGCGACATCGAGATTGCCCGGCCACCCGCCGCGAACTATCAGTTCCGCAAGCGTCCTTAACCCCACCTCTCCCGTTGCAACGGGGGACATTTTTCCGTGGCACAGATCGTTTAACGATACAAGCCCGCTCGAGTCGCCCGACTCATAAAGCGACATGGTGCGCATGCGGATCTTGCCTATCCGCCCCGCTCCGCTGTGCAAAACCCCCTTCCGTTTGGGCGTGGACGAACCCGTCAGAATAAACTGACCCTTCTCTCCGCGCTTATCTACGCAATAACGAACGGCGTCCCATATTTGCGGCGTTTCCTGCCACTCGTCGATGAGCCTCGGCGTCTCGCCTTCAAGCACTAAATTCGGGGATAATTCCGCAAGGGTTCTGTTCTGGAAGTTGTTCGCGGGATCCCCTATCATAAACTCGCTGTTGCTGTTATAGGACGCACACCAGGTTTTCCCGCACCACTTCGGCCCCTCTATGCACACAGCGCCGAACGTCGAAAGATACCGCTTGACAATGCCGTCCGCGATTCTCGGCTTGTAATTATTCTCTCCGATTATCTTTGTCATCGCAAAACCCCTCGTAACTTTTCATTATTATAGCACGTTTTTTCAGAAGAATCAAGTCTATTCCGACAGATTTTGCCTTTTCAACCCGACAGATTTTGCCTTTTCAACCCGACAGATTTTACCTTTTCATTCCGACGGATTTAGCATTTTCAACCCGACAGATTTTGTAAACAGACAAATTATATAGAAAACCGCCGATATGATATGCCCCAAAAAGTCGGACAGTTTTGGAAGCGCATATCACTATGGCGAGATTTTCGTTTTATAAAAAACGCAAGCCTCCTGAACATCGGTTTCGGAGGCTTACGTTTGTGGGGGAGGAAAATGAATTTATTTATTCGGCTTTATTCTTGGGATTTTTTCTCTTGTAAAGTATTATGGCAATAACGCCCCAAGCGGCAAAGCCGACAAACACAATAACATCGATGACAATGAGCATAATATACCACAAAGGCATATTGTATCCCGTCACTTCACCGTTCATCGCATTGCTGTTGACAACCGCATACATTATATTTTTCGCGCATTGTCTCAATACGATCGCGTCGCCCGTATCCCCTGCGGAATACCAGCTCACGGCAGGATTGCGCAAGTTGATATCTCCGCCGGCATAAGCCATCTGACGGCTGTTCATATATGCGGCGCCTGCGGCAAAGTCGCAGACTACATATCCTCGGAAGCCCCATTCGCCGCGCAGGATCTCCGTGCAAAGACGGTAATCGCCGCCCGTCCACTTCGTTCCGATACGGTTGAAGCTCGTCATCAATCCGCGGCACTCGCTTTCTTTTATGGCTATTTCGAAGCCTTTGAGATAGATTTCTCTGAGCGCCTGTTCGCCTACCCAGGAAATGTCGCCGTTTATCGAACGGTGAGTTTCCTGTTCGTTTACCGCAAAATGTTTGATTGCGCAAACTACGCCTCTGCTCTGAGCGCCGCGTATTTCCGCCGCCGCCATTTTGCCGGTTATGAAGGGATCTTCCGAGAAGTATTCCGCGCATCTTCCGCCGAAAGAATTCCTGTGAATGTTTACTCCCGGTGCGTAAATGCTCGAATAAGGGGTTCCTGTCGACGCGTCGCCCCAAACGCCCTCTTCGCCCAATGCGGTACCGAGTTTTTCGATAAGCTCGGTATTCCAGGAAGAAGCCATGACGGGCTCGCTGCAATAATTATATCCGATTATTTTGTCGTCCATGAAGCAAGTCCAACCCGCAGGACCATCGCTGTCTCTTGTTGTCGGAAGCCCTATGCTTTCTATTGCAAGAGTGTTGAAAACGCCGTAATCGTGCAGATTTTTAAGTTCGCTCTCGGTGCACTGGTTAAGAATTGTCTCCCAACGCTCATCGTCGTAGCCCACTATCGCCCGATACGTTGTTTGCGGTGTCTCCTCGGGAAGCAGGTCGCGAACGCCGAGGTCTGCCTTTTCCCCGAAAAGCGGATAATCGTATGAGTTGTAATCAATGGGATTGTTCGTGGTTTTATCGGCAAGTTGGTCCCGAAGCTCCTGCCCCGCCGCATGCTGTGCTTCCGTCGACGGCGTCGGCCAGGTCTCCTGCCAATTCCTGCGGGACAAAACGGTGTCAAGCTGCCAATCGCTGTCATAAACGTGGGTCAGGTCCGTTTCCGTTATCGCCCCGTCCGCCGTAAATCTGTTGCCGACGTCCGACTCGGTATACGGATCCTTGTCATACCGTATATCGGCAGGCGCATTGAGGTTTATTTCCTTCACCGTATCGTGCGCGTTCTTCGCTACGTGCAGAACATAATCGCCCTTTTCCAATTCATATCCGTAAAAACCGTTTTTATTCGCGTCCCTGTAATCGTATGAAGCGGCGCTGTACGGACGGAAGGTTATGGTGACGTCGGCGGTTTTATCGGGAGCGATCAGTTCGGTTTTCGCAAAGCCCACCAACGTTTTATGCGGTTTTTCGATTCCGCCGTCGGTGTATGGCGCCTGACAATAAAGCTGAATCACATCCTTGCCCGCAACCGAACCTGTGTTCTTTACGGTTACGGTTACCGTTATATCCTCATCCTTTGTTATTGCCTCTCCGCTTACTTCTTTAACTTCCCAATCGAAGGAGGTATAGCCCAAGCCGTATCCGAAGGGATATACGACATTAGCGTCGTACCATTCCTCGCCGTCGGTATAACCGCGCGTTTCCCAATAACGGTATCCGACATATACGCCCTCTTCGTAGTCTACGAAATAATATCTGTCGAAGTCGTATTTGTCCGTCGTGGTCGGGTCGCTGCCGTTTGCGAAATTATCGAAGGTCGGATCCGCGGAGAAGTCGTAAGCCCAGGTGTCCACCGTTCTTCCCGACGGATTGATTTCGCCCGTAAGAATGCCTCCGAGCGCCTTCATTCCGCCGTAGCCCGTATATCCTATCGAAATTGCCGAATCGATTTTATCCGCACATGCGAGATAGTCGGTATCTTCGAGGAAGGCCGCCTCGAATGCTGCCGCGGTATTCAGAAGTACGATTACTTTCCCGAAATCGCGGGAACAAACCTCATTCAAAAGGTCTATCTCGTTGCGATCGAGTTCGAGATAATGCGAATCTTCGGAAACCGCGCCCTCGGTGTCGCCCTGATATCTGGGAAGGTCGAAGCCCTCTCCTCCGATACGGGTAATCACGACAATGGCGACGTCGCCGTATTGCGAATAACTCGACTTCACTTCGTCGGTATACATGCTTTGCGGGGTCTCGCCCACCGTTATCTGCACAGGTTTTCCGCTGTCGAGGTCTCCGGGGTTGGCAGAACGTTTCGCGCCCGACTGCGAATCATTTTCATAAAACGCCTTTAACGTAGGATTAACGGTAAACCCCGCGTCCTCGAGGCACTCGTACAATCCCGTGTATGTCTCCTTGAATCCGCCGCTTGATCCGCTTCCGCCGTATGACAGGTTTATGCTGTTTTTTCCGAACACGCTTATTTTAGCGCCTTTTTGAAGAGGCAGTGCTCCGT
>CANPYH010000024.1 GCA_947588325.1 uncultured Clostridia bacterium | reverse complement strand
AGCATAGTCGGCGTTAACTCCCTTCGCGGGCAGGACCGCGTCGCCGAGGCTCGGGCATATCTCTTCCAGCCGCGACGCCACCGTGGGCAGAAGCGCGCTCCTGCTCGGCGCTATGACGAAGAACCGGGAGAACTCAGGCACGTCCTCGAGCGTTTTGAGCAGTTTATTCTGCGCCGCCTCGTTGGTGTCGGTCAGGTCGAGTATGAAGTATTTGCGGGAGAGCAGCGAGGGGGTTATGGCGCAGGCGGATACAACCTCGTCCGCGCTGTCGGTCAGGAACCCGCCGCCGAATATTCTGACGTCGGCGCACCTGCCCGCTATTATACTCCTGCACTTCGGGCAGGTCAGGCAACCGCCGCACTCCCCGTCCGAACAGGCTATCAGGAGGGCTACGCACTCGGACAGCAAGGTATCGGGGGAAGCGAAGAGATAGGCTCCGTTTTCCGCGCCCTCCGCAAACGCCCTGCCGACGACGCGATATGCCGCCGTCTGCCGCGCAAGTTCGAGATATTGTTCGGGTATGGTCAAATCCTGCCTCCGAAAGCCTTCCCGACGCTCTCCGTCAGGATCTCTCTGTCTCCGTCAAAGGGGGTGAGTATCATTATGACGTATCTGTCGTCGTACTTCTCGGCTATTACGCCATCCGCCGCAAGCGCACGCGCCGCCCTTTCCCCGCCGTGGCGCCCGAAGTCTATGACAAGTCGTGTTATGTCGTCGTTTTTAAGGCAGGGGAAACGGGACTTAAACCGCGCCACATACTCGGCTATGCCGTCGTATTCGCCCGCTCTGCCCAGCCCTTCCGCCAGCGCCGTCTCGAGAGAGGAGAGCAGGACGTAACTCGGCGAAGTCGTGCCGAGCAGCCGCAATTTATCGTCCAACGCCGCGATGTCGAAGTTGCCGCCCACCGCGAGATACGCCGTCTGGGTCATGGCGCAAAGCGTCTTGTGCGCCGAAAGGTTGCATACGTCGGACAGCTTCACCGCGCTCTTGGGAAAGAGGTCGGGACGGAACACGAAGTGCGCCCCGTGCGCCGAGTCGCATATGAGCTTGCCGCCCTCCGACCGCACCGCCGCATATATCCGCGCAAGATCGGGTGTGCGCCCGTAATAGTCGGGGTATTGTATGACCGCGTTACGCACTCCCCGCCCCCGCATTTCGTTCACCACGCTTTCGGCGGTGGGCAGTTCGGGGAGAGAGGTCTCGGGATCGACGCGGAGGGGGAGTTTGTAGCACTCCACGCCCGCAAGCTCCGCCGCCTCCGTCACCGCGCGGTGGCAATACCCGTCCGTTACAAAGCCCTCTCCGAGAGCCAGCACCGCCGCCTTTATCCCGATGGACGAGCCGTTGGTGAGAAAGCGGAGGGACTTTGCGCCGTATACAGCCGCCGCCATGCGCTGACTTTCCGCAAGTTGCGCCTCGGGAAACTCGCCCGCTATTTCGGTTATATCGCGGCTGTCTAAACTGCCTTTGTGCCCGGGGGTGTGCCCTCTGAAACGGGGGGAATACCTTTTAAGATACTCTGTTACGGTCATACCGCGCTTATTATAACACATTTAACCGCAACCCGCAAACGTTTTACTTGACGGCGAGCCCCTTTTCTTGGTATTATTTAACGTAGGAAAGAGGGAACAAAATGTTATCCGACAAAAAAAGGAAAGAGAGAAAAAAGAATTTGTACGTCCTGACTTCCATGGTCAAGCAGAATGTGCGGTTCAAATACAGAAATTCCTTCCTCGGGGTGCTGTGGACGGTCCTTCGTCCCATACTCGAAATGCTCGTGCTGTGGTTTATCTTCGGGCAGTTCTTCGGCAACGGCGACCCGACTTACCACCTCTACCTTCTCTCTGCGTCCATAGCCTTTAACGTGCTCAGCGAAGCGACGCTCACCTCACTTAAAAGTATTGCCAACAGTACGGGGCTTCTTAACAGCACAAAATTGAGTTACGAGGTTATCCCCCTCGCAAAAACGCTGTCCTCCCTCGTCAACTTCCTCTTTTCCGCCGTGGCTCTTATCCTGATCATGCTCTTTACCATGATCTTCGTGCCGGGTTACTATGTCAATTGGACGATAATATTCGTCATCGTGTGGCTGCCCTGCCTCGTCGTATTCTCATACGGCGTATCGCTGCTGCTCGCCGCCCTCTATGTATTCTTCCGCGATATCGAGCACATATACGGCGTGTTTATGGTGCTGTGGCGGTACCTCACTCCCCTCTTCTATAAGACGGACTCCTTCCCCAACGCCGTCGTCATGATTATCAACATCAACCCCATGACGCAATATGTGGACTTTTTCCGAACGATTATCGGGCAGAACGGACTGCCCGGGACGGTACCCGCACTGTCGCAGTTCCTGTTTATATTCGGCTGGGCAATCGCCATGTACGCCCTCGGCGCGCTGGTGTTCAAGTCGCTTAAGCGCAAATTCATACTCTATCTGTAAGGGGGAGACATGAGCAAAGAAGTATTGATCGAACTCAAAAACGTTTGCGTGCAATACCGCTTCCCCACGGAAAAGGTCAATTCCGTCAAGGAGTATGTAGTGCGCTTTTTCAAACGCAAGCTGAAATACCGCCGTTTCAACGCCCTCGACAACATCTCCCTCAAGGTCTGCCGCGGGGAGTCGCTCGGGATAATCGGACACAACGGAGCGGGTAAGTCCACTCTCCTCAAAGTCATAGCCGAAATACTCGAACCCACGACAGGAAGCGTGGAGATTAACGGTATATCCACCCTCCTCTCCCTCGGTACGGGCTTCGACCCCGAAGAGACGGGCAGGAATAATATCTACCTCTCGGGCGCATATATGGGTTTGAGCAAGAAGCAGATAGACGAGAAGTACGACGAGATTGTCGCCTTCTCCGAGCTTGGCGAGTTTATCAACGTGCCTATCAAGAACTACTCTTCGGGTATGCGCTCCCGCCTCGCCTTCGCCATTGCCGTTGACGTCGAGCCGGATATTATGCTGACGGACGAAGTGCTCTCAACGGGCGACGCGGCTTATGCCCGCAAGTGCTCGGAGAAGATTGCCGAGATCAAGCAGAAGGGCACAACCTTTATCCTCGTCTCCCACTCCATGAGTCTGGTGCGCTCCATGTGCAGCAAGGTGCTGTGGCTGGACCACGGCAAGATGAAGATGTACGGCGACGCCGACGAAGTCTGCTCGGCATATGAAGCCGACTCCCTGCAAAAGTCCAAAGCAGGTGAAACTCCCTACCAAAAACTCAACGTCACCGAGACATAACGCACGACCGCACGCGGACGCTTGCTACAGCCGCAGCGACGTATGTAGCAGACGCACATAGTATTTAAGTATAGCGTCCGAGCCCCATTGTTAAACAATAAAACCGACGTAGGTCATAACGCCTTGCGTCGGCTTTTTTCGTTCCCTTCGCGTCGCAATCACACGTACCACACGGGGATTTGCAGTACGTTATCCCGCAAAGCCCCCACTTCGGGACACATGCAGACAACCCCGCCCGTCCCCCGCTTTTTCCCCTCGATCCTGTCAAGGACGGTGAAAGCCGAGGTTTCGTCGGCGCTCACGCTCGCGCTCCGCTTGATCTCGACGGGATAGAGTACGCCGCCCTCCTCGATTATTAAGTCGATTTCGCTCTCCGACCACTCGCCGTTACGGAGCTTTTTGTCCTTGCCCCTGTAGTAGAACGCCGAGTAGCGGTAGTCCATGCCGCAGTTTGAATACGATTTAAGTATTTCGGAGACGACGAAGGTTTCGAAGAAGGCGCCGCTCATAGCCCCCACCGCCAGCGTTTCGGGAGTGAGCCACCGCGTCAGATATGCGGCAAGCCCCGTGTCGCGGAAATAGAGTTTGGGCGTTTTTATAGCCCGCTTGAGCGCCGAAGAGGTGTACGGCTCCAATAAGTAGACTATTCCCGAAGCCTCGAGCACGCTTATCCAATTTTTAACCGTCGTCTGATCCCTGCCTATCTCGTCGGCTATGTTGGCGTAGTTCAGCATTTGCCCCGTTCGCGAGGCGGCGGCGACCATGAATTTACGGAAGTCGTCGAGGCTGTGCACCGCCGAAAGACTGCGCACGTCCCGCTCGAGATAGGTCTTGACATAGCCTGCATAGAAGGTACCCCAATCGACTTCGGGGTTTTGCAGTTCGGGATAACTGCCGCGGTGAATAATCTCCCAGATATTTTCGGGGCGTTTCGCACTGCCGCGCCGCTCCATCGCGTATTCGAGGGTGGGAAGAAAGGGCTTGTTGAAGGAATCCCCCATAATCTCGCGGAGAGACAGCCCCGCCAGCTCGATTATACACGCCCTGCCCGAAAGAGATTCGGACACGTCTCGCATAAGCTCGAAGGGTTGCGAACCCGAGAGACAGAACAGCCCTCTGTCCTCCCTTCCGTCGCAGATGAGTTTGATATAACGGAAGAGACTTGTCACCCGCTGCACCTCGTCAAGCAGGACGGGGGGACGGTTAAGCTCAAGAAAAGTCGCGGGGTTCTCCCTCGCCTGCTCCTCGATAAAGGGGTCGTCGAAAGAGACATGCTTGCGCTCCGAAAACAGCTTTTTCAGCATGGTCGATTTCCCCGTCTGCCGCGCTCCCGTCACAAGTATGCACTTGAACGTCTTGTCGCAACGCCGAACATACTCCTCGATATTTCTCTTTATATACTCCATTTCCACCTCGAAAGAATATAATTATAATAATATAATAAAAATAATAAAAATTACGACTAATCTCGATTTATTTTCGAGATTAGTCGTATTATACACCCATATTTACCCATTGTCAATACCTTTTTCGGAAAAATATCAGCCGCGTTTGCTGCGGCGGATGCGGATATGCTTGATGGGCTCGGGGACGTAGGTGGTGAGTTCCCAGAGTATTTTCTCGACAATTGCCTCTTTCTGGCGGGAATAGCCGTATGCCGCCATATCGTCGAAGGCAACGGTGACGGTGCCCGTATTCTCGTATAGTATGTTGTCGTCGTAAATCTCGGTGTTCTCCAAAGTCATGCCGACGTCGTCGATTTCACCGAGTTTACCTCTGATAACCGTACCGCATAACTTATAGACGACAACCATATCGCCTATGACGACTTCGCCGACGGGCAGTTTATTCGGCGTTTTTCTCAATTTTCTTCGGGGGTCTCTCATAGTTTTACAGATTGGATACGGCGTTGAGCGTGAGATCGGCTATGTCCTTGCCCTCCGCAAAGGAGTAGTAGCCTCGCGCCGCTATCATTGCCGCGTTGTCCGTACACAGTACGGGGGGCGGGACGAAAAGGGTTATCCCCTCTCTTCCCAGCGCTTCGGAGAGGTGCGCGCGGAGATAGGAGTTAGCCGCCACGCCGCCCGCAAGCACCGCTTGTTTTATTCCGCGCTCCTTTGCCGCGAGCACGAATGTGTCGGTCGCGTATCCCACCGCTTCGGCGGTAAACGACGCGCAAATATCGTTCACGGGTATCTCTTCGCCGCGCTGGGTAAGGTTATGCACATAGTTTACCACCGCCGTTTTCAGCCCCGAGAAGGAGTATGCAAGGTCGCTCCTCGCGCGGAGGTTGGGACAGAATTTTATTGTAGCTTGTCCGAGTTTTGCCCGCTTGTCTATCTCGGGTCCGCCGGGGTACGGCAAGCCGAGTATACGCGCGACCTTATCGAACGCCTCGCCTATCGCGTCGTCCGCCGTCGCTCCCACCGTGTTATATTCGGTGTAGCTCCGCACTTCGACTATGCTCGTGTGCCCGCCGCTCGCGACCAGCGAAAGAAAGGGGGGCTTAAGATCGGGAAAGGCTATAAAATTCGCCGCAATGTGCCCCTCGATATGGTTAACCTTTATAAGCGGCTTCTCTATCGCGTAAGCCAACGCCTTTGCCGCCGAAACGCCGACGAGCAGACAGCCTATCAGTCCCGCGCCGTAAGTAACCGCGACCGCGTCTATCCGCTCCTTGGGCACTCCCGCCTTCGAAAGCGCCTCGTCTATTACGGGCATAACGGCGAGAAGGTGGTTGCGCCCCGCTATCTCGGGGACCACGCCGCCGAACCTGCGGTGAATTTCTATCTGGCTGGCAATGACGTTGGAGAGGCACTCTCTGCCGTTTTTAACCACAGCCGCCGCCGTTTCGTCGCAGGACGATTCGATTCCGAGAACGTATATGTCTTTCATGTGAGTCAGTCCGTGACCCCTCCGTCGTTGATGTATATAAGCCCGATACCGCCCTTGCCCGTATGCGAGGTTATGGTGGCGTTGGGGATATTCTCGATTATGTTTACCCCGGGCAATGCCGCCTCTATCATTCCTCTTATCTCGTCCAAAACTGCGCGGGGCGCGGATGTGTGCGTGAGGAAGAAGTACTTCTTATCCACGTTGTCCGCCTTTTTAAGCACGTCCGCCGCGTACTTAACCAGCGCTTTTGCCGCCGAGCCTATGAACTTCCTGCCCACCGTGAGTTTTCCGTCGGGATGGAGTATGATCGTGGGCTTGATCTTGAGCACGCTCGCAATGAGCGCGGTTATACTGCTGCACCTGCCCCCGCGGTGGAGGAAGGTCATATTATCCACGATAAGGGACAGCCGCACTGCCGACTTGCGCTTTTCCACCCTCTCCACGATCTCTTTCGCGCTCAGTCCGCTTTTAACGAGGTCGTCGGCGTAGAGGGCGAGAAGTGAGGCGCCGCTGCAAAGGTTGAGGGAGTCGATAACGTACACTCCCGATATATCCTGCGAAGCGAGACGGGCGTTGTTGTAGCAGGCGCTCAGCGTGCTCGATATGGCAATGTATATTACCTCGTCGCCCCCTTCGGTGAGTTTGCGGAAGGCACGTTCGAAACGCTCGGGTTCCACCGCCGCCGTCTTGGGCGTTTTCTTGGTCTGCGCGAAGTACGCATATATGTCGTCGGGTTTAATATCCACGCCGTCCAGCCCCTCTCTGTCTCCGAGGAGCACGCGAAGGGGCTCTATGTGTATGTCGCGCTCTTCGGCTATCTCCGTCGGCATATCCGCCGAGCTGTCGAGCATAATGTGAATTTTTGGCATAGTTATTACTCCTTTTCGCGAATTTGCCTGTCGGACCCGCCGCGATTGGCTTTAAGCCGCTTTAGTCCGCGCGCTCAGGGGATCCCCCCTTTGTTTTGTCGTAGTCGTTATAGTATAACACGCCGAGGGTGCCCTTCCCGCAGTGGGAAGTAACCGTCGCGCCCGCAACGGTGCAAAGCACATTCGCCTCGGGGCGGACTTCCAGCACCTGCCGTTTCACCTGCTCCACCAGCTCGTCGCCCGCCGAAGTGTGCGTTACGAACACATATTTCGGGTCTATGTTGGAGAATTTTTCCAGCGTGTCGCGGGCGTATTTGGTGGTAACTTTGGAGATATTACCCATATATTTCTTGCCGACTACCATTTTACCGCTGACAGGCTCGACAAGTATGGAGGGGTGTATTTTAAGTATGCTCGCGAAGAACGCCGAAACGCCGCTGCACCTTCCCCCGCGGTGAAGGAAGTCCATGGTATCCACGACGAAGGAGGCCTGAACCGCCGACTTACGCGCCTCGACCTTCTCGACTATCTCCGCCGCCGTCAGCCCCTGCTCGGCAAGGTCGCAGGCATACAGCACCTGTAAGCCTATCCCCGTCGAGAGGTTGTGCGAGTCTATGATATGCACACCCGGGAACTTCTCGGCAACGGTGAGGGCGTTACTGTAGCACGCGCTCATGTCCGAAGAAATGACGAAGTGCACCATCTCGCTCCCGTCCGCGGTGTACTTGGAGAATAATTCCTCGTAAGTCTCGGGCGAAGCCGCCGCCGTCTTGGGCGTTTTCTTGGTCTGCGCGAAGTATGCGTATATGTCGTCGGGCGTTACGTCCACGCCGTCCAGCCCCTCTTTCTCGCCGAGTATGACGGTGAGAGGCACGACGGGAATGTTACGCTCGGCAAAAATCTGAGCGAGATCCGCTGTGCTGTCGCTTGATACTATAACCTTTTTCATACTTACTCCTCCGTGAGTGCTTTCGTATGTCGCAATATAATCGTGCTATAACCGTACTATATATCTTTAACCTAAATAAAACATAAACGATTGAGGCGAATATGCGGGAATTTTGGCTTATTCGCTTTTTAAGTCGCCCTCGCGCGTCCTGTAAGTCCGCTCCGCCGCCCTGCCGTCAATCAATTCCACGGTGTGCCGCGTTATCTCCACGCCCCTCTCGGTGACCCGCCTGACCGTGCGGAGCTCGGCTTTGCCCGTCTCCGTCTCGGACAGATCCCTGCCCGCAAGCGCGTCGAGTACGTCCCTGACTATTCGGCTGGCGTTCTTTTCGTACAGCATGCCGTGCCCGATATCCCCGTATATGACCAGCTGTTTATCCTTGCTCCCCGCCCTCTTCATGATAAGCTCGGGAGAGGAGCGCGGCACGAACTCGTCAAGCTCCCCCCAGATGACGGTGAGCGGGCAGGTGACGGCGGGCAGGCACTTCTCCGCCCTCTTCATAATACGCGCGAAGGTCACAAGATTATGCGGGCTCCAATGCGGGAACAGCCGCTTTCGGAAGTCCGACGTGCCCTGTTTATATACCTCGGCAATCCTGTCCGCGCTCTCCGTAAGAGCCTCGGCAAGCGCGCCGTCCGCTTTCTTCGCGAGTTTGCGCAGCCGCTTGATCACCGAATTTTTCTTGGTTATAAAGCCGAAGTGCGGGTATTTAAGCGCGGGGGATATCGCCACAACCCGCCGCGCGTTGGGCAGGTGCGCCGCCGCATACAGCGTCATACCGCCGCCCATCGAGTGCCCGACTATGTCCACGGCGTCGAAGCTCTTCAGCTCCTCGATCGCCGCGTCCGCCTCTTCGTATGTCCGTTTGAGGGTGAACTCCTTATACCGCGGTTTCTCCCCCGCCCGTACATGCCCGGGGTGGCGGAGCAGCAACACTTTGTCGTATCCCTCGCCGACGGTCGGCAGGAACCAATCCCAATCGTCCGTGCCCGTCAGAAAGCCGTGAATAAGCAAAAGCGCGGTGGACATGGCGTCACTGACGGCTGTACGTCTTGGGGTTGAACAGCATGACTATGGGGAATATCTCCAGCCTGCCGATGAGCATTTCGACGGACATGACTATCTTCATGCCTATCGTGTAGCCGAAGAAGTTGCCCGCGGGTCCGACGACCGAAGTCAGCCCGGGGCCTATGTTGTTCAGACAGGTCAGCGAGCTGGACAGCGCGGTCAGGAAGGAGCCGCCGCCCTGCGCCGAGACGAAGGGGTCGAAACTGAGTATGAGCGTGACGAGCACGAGAATTATGAGGTAGATTATGAAGTAGCCGAGTACGCCGTGGGTAACCTCTTCGTCCACCCTCTTGCCGTTGAGCCTGACGACATAGACGGCATTGGGGTTGATTATGCGCTTACAGCTTATCCACATGCTCTTGGCAAGGACGAGGAAGCGGGAGCACTTGAAGCCGCCGCCCGTCGAGCCCGCGCACGCGCCGACAAACATCAGCATAAACAGCATCATTATCGAGAAGGTCGGCCAGACGGTAAAGTCGCCCATGCCCCCGATACTTCCCGCAACCGAGAAGCCCGTGGAAGTCATGCACGCCACCGCCGAGAACACCGTATCTTTCAGCGCCGCGCCGAAGTTATTGGCGTATATAGCCTCGAATACGTTGGACAGGCAGACATTGAGGGTCATAACGAATATGACGGCGATAAGGAAGAAGAAATAGAACCGAAGCTCCTCGCTGCGCAATATGTCCTTGAACTTGCGGGTGAAGAGCAGAAAATACATGTTGAAGTTCACGCCGAAGAGGAACATAAACACTATCAGCATGATCTGCACGTATAGCCCGAACTCCGCCGCGCTCGTACTTACCGCGGCAAAACCGCCCGTGCCCGCCGTGCTTAACGCGAATATTACGGCGTTGAAGGGGTCTATCGTCCGCGCTCCGTCCGACGGAATAACCATGCCGAGGAGAAGGAGGAGGAAGAGCAATACCGTCATGCCCGCATATATGAGATAGAGTATGCGGGCGGTGCGGTTGACCCGCGAAACGAGCTTGCCCACGCTCTGACCTGTGGACTCCGCCTGCATGAGGTGTATGGAGCTTGCGCCGTTTGACGACGAGGGCAGTATGGCGAGTATGAATATAAGCATGCCCATGCCGCCTATCCAGTGGGTCAGCGACCGCCACAAAAGCAGCGCGTAGTAATGCGTTCCCGCGCCGAGTACCGACACTCCGCTCATTATATCTATCTGGCTTATGGTTGTATCTGCGACGTTGTGTAGTATGGACGCGCCCGTGGTAGTAAAGCCCGAGACCGACTCGAACAGCCAGTCGAAGTAGGTCAGATCGGCAAAGTTGGGGTTGCCGTAGGTGCCTATGCTGAAGGGAATTGCGCCTATGAGCGACATAACCACCCAGCTGAACCCGACTATGAGCAGTCCTTCTTTGGCGTAGTACGTCGTCTCTTTGGGGCGTTTACAGGTCAGAATGAACCCGAGAGAGAGGCAGAACAGAATGGGCACCATAAATGCGAGAAGCCCTTGAAGCGCGAACCCTCCCCCGATCTCTCCGCAGCATACGGACACTATCAGCGGTATCACGAGGAATGCCGCCAACACCTTCAGAATCTGTCCTATTGTGTATGTTACTATCCTGAAATTCATTTACTACCGTCCGTGCGGGTTATTGGAGAGTCTCCTCGGGCGAAGAGAATTGATATCCCGCCGAGATGACTATTATCCTGTCCTCGGGCAATATGACGGTGGAACCGTCGGGGACTATGAGTTCCCTGCCGCGTATTACAGCGGCGATAATTACGTTCTTTTTGAAGCGCAACTCTTTAAGCGCCTTGCCGACGAACCTTTTGTTCGTGCCGAGGTCGAATTCGATCGCCTCCGCCTTCTCGTCCACAATGCGATAGAAGGAGCAGACGCTGTCGTTGTCCGACGCCTGCAAAGAGCGGGTGTATTTTATTATTTTATCGCTCATGACGCGAACGGGGCTGACTACCGAGCCGAGTTCGAGAGGTCCCGTCAACTCCATGAAGGAGCCGCTGCTGACCTTGGTTATTACCTTGTCTACGTCGTGACTCTTGGCAAACAGCGAGAGCAGTATGTTAAGCTCGTCCGAGCCCGTGAGGGTTACGAAGGAGTCCGCCTTGTCTATCCCCTCTTCGAGCAGCAACGACTTGTCCCCGCCGTCGCCGCATACCACCGTCGCTTTGGGGAGTTCGGTGGCGAGGAGTTTGCAACGCTCCGCGTCCTCTTCTATGATCTTGACCTTGATACCTATGCTTATAAGCAGCTTGGAGAGGTATTGACAGATACGGCTGCCGCCCACGACTATCATATTGCCTATACTGACGTCGCCCACGCCCATCTGATCGAACACGGCGTTTACCGTGCGGAAGTCGCCCGTGAAATATACGACGTCGTCGGGGTATATAACCGTTTTGCCGTCGGGGATAATCACTTCCCCGTCCCGCTCGATAGCGCATACGAGGAGCTTGAACTTGGAACGTTTGACCAACTCGCTGAGCGCCTCTCCCGTGGGAAGAAGCTCGTCGGATATCCTCACCGCGACAAGATCCACTTTGCCGTGACCGAAAGTCTCGACATGCTCGGCGTTGGGATAGCGAAGGTGCCGCGCAATTTCGTCGGCGGTCTCGCGATCGGAGTTGACGAGCATATCTATACCGAGGCTGGTGCGCATGAACTCGAACTGCTCGGAGTATGCGGGTTCGCGGACGCGGGCTATTGTGTGCTTCGCGCCGAGAGCCTTGGCGACGAGACAGCAGAGCAGGTTGGTCTGATCGCTCCTTGTTACCGATATAACGACGTCGGCGCGCTCCGCCCCCGCCTCACGAAGGTCGGCGGCAAGCGACCCGTCGCCCGCCACGCCGAGTATATCCAGCTCGTTTACGAGTTTATTCACGATTGCGCTGTTACGATCGACTATAACCACGTCGTGCTTTTCCTGTGAAAGCCCCTTCGCGATTGCGCAGCCGACCTTGCCCGCGCCGATGATAACAATCTTCATAATCGCTATTATACGCCAAAGTGTACAGTAAAGTCAACTCTTTGCAATATACGCCGATAAGAGGCGAAAATGCTTGCGTTTTACGCGCGTTTATTATAAAATAGCGGGGTGCGGAATGATGATAGGAGCGCTTGTCGCCGAACAGTTCCGCCTTTTTTCTGAATACAACCTTATTTTTGCCGAATACAACTTTAATAAGAGGATATATAAATGAAGAAAACCAAGATTATATGCACGCTCGGTCCGTCGTCGGGAGAGGAAAAGGTCCTCGCCGCCATGGCCAAAGCGGGCATGAACGTCACCCGTATCAACGCCTCCCACGGCACCTACGAGGAGCACGCGGGGCGCATTGCCGCGGTCAAGAAGGTGCGCGCCGCTCTCGGGCTGCCCATCGCCGTTATGCTCGACACCAAAGGACCCGAATTCCGTATCAAGACCTTCAAAAACGGACCCGTCACCCTCAAAGAGGGGGATACCTTTGCATTCGTGACCGAGGACGTCGATGGGGACGAAACGCAGGTCTCCGTCTCCTATACCCACCTTTGCGAGGAGATGAGCGCGGGCGACAAGATATTGCTTAATAACGGGCTGATAGTGTTCGAAGTCACCGAAGTCAAAGCCCCCAAAGTCATATGCAAGGTGCTTGTCGGCGGAGAGGTATCCGACCGCAAGTCCATGTTCTTCCCCGACAAAGAGTTCAGAATGACCTACCTGTCCGAGCAGGACAAGAGCGACCTGCTCTTCGGCGTATCGCAGGACGTGGACCTTATCGCCTGCTCCTTCGTCTCCAAGCCGCAGGACCTTATCGAAGTCAAGGAGTTTTTGCGCCAAAGCGGTGCGCCCGCCGACATAGACATTATCGCGAAGATCGAGAACAGAGCGGGGGTTAATAACCTTCGCGGCATACTCGAAGTCGCCGACGGTATCATGATCGGGCGAGGCGACCTCGGCGTGGAAATTCCCTACGAGGAGCTTCCCGACATACAAAAGCACATAATAGTCGAGTGCCGTAAGGCGGGCAAGTATTGCATAACCGCAACCGAAATGCTCGAGTCCATGATAACCAAGCCCCGACCCACCCGTGCCGAGATATCCGACGTGGCTAACGCGGTATACGACGGTTCGAGCGCCGTTATGCTCTCGGGCGAGACGGCGACGGGGCACTTCCCCGTCGAGACCGTGCAAGCTATGTCGAGGATAGTGGAGCGGGCGGAAAAGCACACCGAGTTCGTGCAGTCGCTCACCGCCGAGGACTGTAACATATCTTCGGTCAGCGACGCGCTCTCCCACGCCGCCTGCACCCTTGCCAACGACATATCCGCAAAAGCCTTGGTAATATGCACGAGAACGGGGTTAAGCGCGAAAATGGTCTCCCGTTTCCGTCCCATGCACGACATTATAGCCATGACTACGAGCGAGCGCGCATACCGCAAACTCGCGCTGGTCTGGGGCGTTACCCCCGCCCTCAGCGAGGAGTTCCACTCCGTGGACGTGCTTTTCCACTTCGCCAAACAGGCGGCGAGGGATTCGGGGCTTGTCGGAAGCGGCGACCTCATAGTCATCACGGGCGGCACGCCTAACGGAGAGAGCGGTAACTCCAACCTTATCCATATCGCCAACGCCTGACAATGACGTACGAAGAGGTAATTAAATCGCTGGAGGAGCTCGCCGAACCGAAGTATCGGGAGTTTCACCTGCGCATATCCAAAACCCGCCTGCCCTGCTACGGCGTGCGGGTGCCCGCTCTCGAAAGGCTTGCAAAGCGTATTCGGCAAGGCTATCCCTCTTTTATCGAGGACTTTTTCGCGCGGAGTGATTACTCCTATGAAGAGGTGCTGCTTTGCGGCATGAGCGCGGGAAGCGAAGTGCTTAAACGGCTTATCCCCCGCATGGACTGCTGGGCGCATGTCGACTTAATCGTCCCCCGACTTGTATCGGGCGCGGATATGGCGGATATCGAGGGGACGCTGCAGGACTTTGAGTATCTCAAGGGCGGCGGAGAGTTCGAAAGGCGGGCTTACGTCGTTATGCTTATGACGCTGTGCAAGAGCGAGGAGTGCCTGCCCCTGCTTTGGCGGGAACTGCCGACTGTTCCGCAAGGTCCGTACTACGTCGATATGGCGATTGCCTGGCTGCTGTGCGAGACGGTCACGCGCTTTTACGACGAGGGCGTCCGACTTCTCTCCGCGCCCTTTATCTCGCCCACCATACGGAAGAAAGCTATCTCCAAGTGCCGCGACTCCTTCCGCCTGACGCAAGAACAAAAATCCGCCCTCCGCTTCCTTTGCACTGCGACGCGCCATTCCGAAAAATAGAACGTTCAGCCTCAAGGACTTGCCCGCTCGTGGCTGAAAAAATAAACCAAAGGAGTAAGTAATTATGGATAAAAAAACAGAAATAGACACGCTTTTTGCGCAGGCAATAAAAGGATACGACGACCCGACAAAATTGGAATTTTATGAACCTGTCAAAACAGAGAGAATAATCGAACTACTGCTGGAGGACGAAGAGTTTACCTTGAATTATTTGCAAACGGCGACAAAGGATTTTTTCTATCTGATTTTCATTGAAGATAACCTTACGGCAGAGTTGTTATTAAAAAAGTTTCCCGACGAGCGTATGCAATCACAGCTCGAAAAACTTTGCACCGACTACCTCGATGGCCAAAACGCCGAGGGCGTCAAAGAGATACTTTCACTGATAAAAGCGGCAAGGGCGAAATGATTAAAAAGACAAGGCAATGCTTTCGCCCGACCCTGACCGCCGCTTGAAACTACCAAAACCAAATATCGGTTACTTGCGCGAACCGTTTTCTTACACAAAAACATACCGCCCGATTGTTCGGACGGTATTATATTTAAGCCGCGAATGAGTTGTACGCTCTTTGCTCAAAGGTGTAATCGCATTCGGTAATGCCCGAGACGGAAGATTTGTTTACCCCCGCAATAAGCAGGCTGCCGCACATAACCGTCTCCGCCACCTCGTCGTCGCCGAGATAGATCGCCATATGCAATTTGCCGCCCTTCACTTCTATCTGCTTTATGCTGTGCGGTCCGTTATAACTCGTCCGCGTGTAATAGCATACGACAAGCGACTTG
>CANPYH010000023.1 GCA_947588325.1 uncultured Clostridia bacterium | reverse complement strand
GGTACGGGGCCCGTTCCCACCCTCACTCGTTGAAAGTCCTCGGTGCCGAGCTTGGCTATTATGTCGCGCATACCGTTATGCGTGCCCGCGCTCCCTCTCTCTCGGTATCGGAAGGTACCCTTCGCAATATCGATGTCGTCGTATACGACTATGAGGTCGCTCGGCTCGGCTTTGTAGCGTGAGAGGAGCTGCTTGACCGCCACCCCGCTCAGGTTCATGAAAGTCTGCGGCTTGGCGAGAATAATTCTCTCACCGCCGACCGAGCCTACACCCGTTATACTGTCGCACTCCCTGGTGCGGAGGGTAATACCCAAACTGTCGGCGACTATGTCGAGAGTGAGCCAGCCGACGTTATGGTAGGTGTACGCATACTTTTCCCCGGGGTTGCCGAGTCCCGCAACTATCTTCACGGCTTATTATTCAGCCTTGCTCAATGCGTCGATAAGCTCGTCTATGTCGATGCCGTGTGCTTCGGCTGCCTGTGCCACCGTCTCGCCGTGAGCGATTGCACAGCCGAGGCAGTGCATGCCGAACTCCGCAAATACGGAGGCGCTGTCGGGGTTTTCCTCTATTACCTGCTGAATGGTCATGTCCTTTGTTATCATGGTTAGTCTCCTTTGATTTGTTATGTGTAAATTGTACTTGTTTGATACCGTTTTGTCAAGTGTTTGGAATAACGCAACGCGCGCGGGCATATTATACTTTGAATAAAATATTCGGAGGAAGGCTATGAAGGCAAGCGAACTTATCGGAAGTCAGGTTCTCGACCTCAGCGGCGCGGCTATGTGCGGCACGGTGTGCGATATCCTGCCGAGCGAAGGACTTAAAAAAATCAAAGCGCTCGAAATACTCACCGAGTCGGAGGACGACTGCGAGAAAAAGTACGTCGGGACGCTGTCGCTCGTCGCCGCGGATAAGGGCGTAGTCACCGTCAGGAGCCGTGACGCGCTTGTTATGCAATGCCCCGCCTGCCGCTCCCCCATCAATCTCCCCGCGTATAGCGAGAAAGGCGAGCCGTACGGGCGCATAACCGACGTCGAGACGGACGAAAAGTTCAATATTATCTCGCTTATCGTGCATGATCGCGCCTTCTCCCCCAAGGATATTCTCACGAGGAGCAACGAGCTGATTGTGTTCCGCCTCCCCGGGAGCAAGACGAGGATAACAAAGCCCGTCAGACGCGTTCCCAAGCCCCTGCCGCCCGAGAGCGCGGGAGGAGATAACGCCCAAACGGTGCGGGTTACGGAGTTCCGCAAATACCCCGATTTAATCGGCAAGACCGTCGCCGAGGACGTCACCGATCTTAACGGGGCTACCATCGCCGTCAGAGGCGAGAAAGTCACCGACGAGACGGTCGAGCGCGCCCGCCTCAAAGGCGCAATAGTCCGCCTCGCCATGTCCGCAAAATAACCGTTTAATGTATTGGATTTCGAATACATTAAACCGCGCAAGGTATGTAAAATATACCATAATAGTGCCCGAAAGTTCCGCAAATTGACGTTTACCGCAAATTGTGGAACTTTTTTACCGCAAATCCCGGAAACGCTTGATTATTTTCCGCTAAATTGCCGCATATACAAAAACAAAAACAGCGAAGGACGCTGTTTTTGTTTTGCCTTATTCGGGCGAAAAGGAGTGGTATTTTACAAATCAGAACACGCTGAAATCGGATGAAGAGGGATCGTCCGACTTGAGTTTGATTTTATCGTCGCGGAGTTTACCGCGCACAACCACGTCGGAGATAAGCGCAACGAGGGCGAACACAACGGCGCAAATGCTGGGTGCGAGGAAGCCGAAATCCGTTCCCGGGTAGAACAGCTCGACGACGGTTCCGACAAGCATAAAGGCGGAAAGCACCATGGTGTATACGAGGAAGGTATTCCAGGCCTTTCTCTTCTTCTTGTCCGTAGGCAGACCCACGTCGCCGAGGTTCATAAGCACGATAAAGCCCGTTTTCGCCTCTCTGAGCGAAAGAATGAACATATCGAGCGCACCGACGAACACCATAACCATGGTAATCAGGAATACCATGCCGGGTGCGCCAAGCCCTCCGCCCTGCATAACGTTATACAGATAGGTCGCGATCGGTCCGCCGAGATACATGTTAATGCAGATTATTATGAACACGAAGGCGGCGAGTGAGCGAATGCCCATCGCAACTATCTCTTTAAGCGAATAAGCGCCCGCGATCGTCGGCAAATTGAACACCATGTTGAGTATTATCTTCGTATAAATCGCGACAACGCCCAATGCGGCGACAACGGTTACGAAAATGCCCATTATAGTGCCCTGTGCAAACGAAGTCATCATTAAGTAGGAAACGCAAACGAACATCAATGCGTAGACAAAATTCTTCGAAACGTCGATGTACTTCTTTCTGACAACGTTCACTATCGAAACAATCGTGAGGATCAACGTTGCAATGCCGACCACAACCGCGGTAATGCCCAACAAAATCAGGTATATACCCGAAATTATAAGCTCGGGACTTCCCGACGGGAACATACTTGCCGCAGACGAGAACATATTTATGCACGCCTGCACAATATTAACCGCGCCTATGCCCGCCATCGGATACATGCCTTGCATGGCAGGGTCAAATTGCGAATACATAACCCAAACCGCGACGGTGAGAAGTGCGGTCAAGCCCATGAATACGAAAGCGAATATTTTGGTAATCAGGTCGTTTTTGCTTCGCGCGGGCTTTGCGGGTTCCTCCGAGAAAACCGAATTCCCCTCGTCGGGTCGGTAGAACTCATTTTCTTCCATATTATCCTCCTTATCGTTTGTGCGAATGTCCTCCGCACTTTTTTATGATATGATAATTATATCGCCTACCCCCCCCCCTATGTCAAGCGTTTATAATTATAAAAATTGCGCTTTTGTGTAAAAAGCGTTTGCAACTGCGTTATGTGTAATTCAAGAGCGAAAAGCACAAAAAAATACGCCTCCGCGTGGGAAGCGTATTTTCTCGTCTGTTACTAAACTGTTATGCGACTGCTTCAGTCGAAGCGGCTTTGCTGGGAAGCATCTTACCGATTACAATGTCGGCAATAAGTGCACCGAGAGCAAATACGAAGCTTACGATACTTACTGCAAGACCGATGTCTACCTTCGGGTAGCACTTACCAACGATAACTGCAACCATGAAGATTGCCGACCAAACGACGAAGGTAATGAGGGAAGGAACCTTTCCCTTCTTGTCGGCGGGAGTTGCAAGCTCGTTGCGGAATCCGGGCTCGCCCATGTTCATAAGGAGACCGAATCTCTTCTTGCCGAGCTTAACGCTGAGTATTGCAAGCGCTATTACGCAAACAGCGGAGATAGCTACCTCAATGATGTTTGCTATCTTGTCACCCTGTGCAGAGAACTCAACGGTGCTGGTGGCCATACCGCCCATAGCAAGGACAAGACTACGCCCAATGGATATGTTCATCAAGCAAACGATAATTACAAGGGCAAGTGCCGCGCCAATCGCAACGCGAATGATATCGCCGAGCGAGAAATAAGTCGTGACGTCCTTGATGTTGAACACGATGTTGATAATCATTCTTGCGAGCAATGCAACAACTGCAAGCGCCATCATAACGATAACAAAAGTACCCATACGTACGCCTGCAAGCCAGGAAGCTGCAAAGAATGCAAGTGCAACAATGCCGACTTCGGCAAGGAAATCCTTCTGTGCTCTCTCGTAGTCCTTCTTCGCTGCGTGAATGATAACTTTGATAGTCAGTATTACAGAAATTACCATAACAACTACCGCAATTATCATTTCAATCACGCTGAGCACAAGACTTGCGATAAGCGCAACTCCGGGATCTCCACCAGCCGTCATGGTATCAATCATGTTCTTGAACGCATTGATAAGGCTTGAAATGATGTTGCCTTCGATGCCTGCGCCGCCATGATAGTTAAGTATCAAAGCGACCGTCATCAGTCCAACGATACCCACGAACACCCAGGCGAATATGATCTTCAAAAGACCGTTAATTCCCTGATTGGGCTTTTCGGGGGTTTCGTTCTTCGCAGCGTCGTCGGGCGTCTGCGTAACCTGTTCTTCTTCCATAAAACCCTTACTCCTTTTTGGTTTATTTTCGGCAGTTACTTCAAAACTATCCGAAGTCCGTACCGATTACTGTTATTCTACTACACTTTTACCATATTGTCAACATACATTTAACAAATTTTTTACATATTAAGGCAATTTTTTTTGATATTATGTGCGATTTACATAAATTTGCCCGCGTCGATAAGGTAAATGCGTTTTTTCCTCACGGGAAGGTGTAATATTTTCTCCGTCGCCGCCGCGTAAATATCCAGCTGACGAAGGTATTTATCCCGTCTCGTCTCGGTGAGCGCGCCCGTCTTATAGTCCACAATCTCGCACTCCCCGTCCCGAATGATGAGCAGGTCGATTACGCCTTGCAAAATCATGCCGTCGCTCTCTCCGTTGGTTCCCCTGTCCGACTCGAATATAAAAGGCTGTTCGCGATATACCTTCGCTCCCCTCGTTTCTGCCGAAATAGCGGCGTGGGCGGCGCGGAGTTTGTCTATATCTTCCTCGCCGAAGTCCGCAGCCTCGGCTATCCCGCCGATCTGTTCGTCGAAGGGCGCGCCGAAGTCCAGCTGCTCGAGTACGACGTGATAGGCGGTGCCGCGCTGCATTGCCTCTCCCCTGTCCGCCGCCTCCGAATAGTCGCCAATCAGCACCCCTGTCGGAACGTATTCGTCGTATTCCTCGGTCAGTATGTCCGTAACCGACTTCTTTATCTCGGCTATATCCGCCGCGGGCAGAGGGCGGATCCCCTCGGCCATCCGCGCAACGTCCTCTTCCTTCGGCTCCTCCGCCTCGGGTGACGGAACAGACGCCGCTCTGTCCTCATATTCGGTTATGCCGTGCAGCAGCGCCGCGGGATATATCCAATCGACAAATGACGTCGCCTCTTTGGGCATTTTCTCCCTTGCGTTATCGGGCAGAAAGATCACCATCTTTTCGCGGGCACGGGTGAGCATAACATACAGTATGCGCATTTCCTCTTCGAGTTGAACCTTATCCCGATTCAGCCGCGCCGCCATGAGGGGCAGAGAGGGCACCGTCTCCCCCGACTCTGCCAAGCGCGACTCGAGAGCAAAGCCGAACTCACCGTCCGCTATATAAGGCGCGGAGTAGTCCGTTCTGAACCGCCGCGAAAGTCCGTATGTCAGCACAACGGGGAACTCCAAACCCTTTGCCGCATGCACCGTCATTATCCGCACGCTCCCCGCCCTCGAAGGCACGTCTATTTCCGCCTCCGACTCGGTGAGCATATGCAGATACTCGGACAGCGTTCCCGAATATCCCGTCACGCTCTCGGCGAGCAGTCCCAGCCCGTCGGCTTTGGCTATGCCCTGCTCCTCGGAAAGGGCGGTGGCAAACAGCCTCTGCTCGGAGGTTATCCTGCCCGCAAGCTCCCCCGCCGTCAGCGTCTTGGACAGCCGCGCATATTCCCCCACCGTTTCGAGGAAGGCGGCAACCTTGGCGTCCGTTCGCTCGGCAAGCACGCAGTCGCAGAAATACTCGGTGTGCGGGTGCTTGGCGCGAAGGGCTATCATCTCGCCGTCGGTAAAGCCCACGCTCGGCGAGCGCATAACGGTCGCAAGAGAGACGTCGTCGCGGAAGTTATCCACTATTTTAAGCCAGGCGAGAAGGTAACTGTTGCACCTGCCCTTTTCGACCTTGAGTTTACTGCTCACCGAAACGGGTATTCCCACCGCGCGAAGATTATTTATAAGCAGGTTAATATTGGATCTCGAGCGAACAAGCACGGCTATGTCGTCGTATTTATACCCGCCGCGTGAGAGCAAGTCCACGATCTTACCCGTCACCGCGTCCGCCTCGTTGCCCGTCGAGCTTTCACGTTCGGAGAACTCGTGCTCCTTAACGCTGTATACGCTGTCAAAATCGGTCTTGGAGTTATCGCGGGAAGCGGCGGAATATGAGTATATCTCCACACTGCCGTCGTTCCCGTCGCCCTCTATGGGGAAACAGGAAGTATTTTTATAGTCCACTCCGCCGAAGGGGTATGTCATAATTTCCGAGAATACCGAGTTACAGAAGGCGAGTATGCCGTCGGCGCTTCGGTAGTTCTTGTTAAGCCGCACCATGCCCCCCGCTTCGGAGAGACGGTCGCGCTTTATGGCAAACGCCTCGGGGGTGCAGTTACGAAAGGCGTATATGCTCTGCTTGATATCGCCGACAAAGAAGAGGTTATTATTTCCCACAAGCTCGATTATGTTCTCCTGCAAGGGGTTAATGTCCTGATATTCGTCTATGAACACATGGGTGTAGCGGGCGCGGAGGGCGGGAGCCTCGTCAGACGTCAATATTATCTTCGCCTTGCGCTCGAGGTCGTTGAAGTCCAACTTGCACTTCTCCGCCTTTGCCGCGGCGTAATACACCGCCGCCTTCGCCGCAATCGCCGTAATCACCCCTACGCACCGCTCGGCTACGTCGTTACGCGCCGATCTCATTTGTCGCATAAACGCCTCGTAACCCTTGACCATTACGCGAAGTCGGATTATGCCGTCCCTGATCTGCGTTACGCCCCGCGCGACCGTCCACCGCTCGAGCTCGTCCGTGCCCCCGCTTTTGACGTAGTCGGCACTGCCGACAATCTCGTCTATAAGCGGCCCTGCCTTGTCGTCTATCTTAAAATACTTCGCCTCCTCTCGTACCATCTGCACGCCGTACATTATGCCGTTATATAACGCGTCCGCATAGTTCGTCAAAAGCTCCTTCGCCTTTTCCTCGCCGTATGCGTGCGCCGCGGTGGTTAACCACGCTTCGGAGTCGGACTGTGTGGCGGCAAAGTTCATCATGATCTCCGCCATGCTCCGCACATTGTCGTCGGAGCGGCGTTTATTAAAGAGCGCGGACAGCTCGATATAGCCCGAACTCGGATCGTCCGCCGCCTCCTCGATCGCGCGGGTGAGCGCGAACTTCCGCCAGGCCGCGCACTCCGTCTCGTCGGCAACGGTGAAAGCGGGGTCGTCGCCCGTTATGTAGAAATACCGCTTGACGAGGCGTTGACACCAGCTGTCGAGGGTGCCTATATCCGCCGAAGAAAGAGCGTCTGTCTCACCCAAGTAACGCTTATCCCCCGTCTTTTCATATTCGGCGGTGAGGCGGTTAAAGAGCTTTTCGCGCATATCGTCCGCCGCAGCAACGGTGAATGTGGAGATGAGCATATGCCGCAAGGAGTAGCCCTGTTTAATCAGCCATATTACCCTCTCGAGCATGACCGTCGTTTTGCCGCTCCCCGCGCTCGCCGATACGAGCATGGAGCCGCCGCCGTATTCTATTATCTGCCGCTGTTCGGGAGTCCAGATTATTTCAGCCATGTTACAAAACCCCCTCTTTTTTGCGGAGCACCGCCGTCCTGATTTCCCGCTTCTTCCCGTCATAGCCGCACACCGCCGCATACTCGCAATAGGCGCAGGGTGTGAAGCCTTTGACAAGCACGGGATTGGGCGCGATATAGCCCGACATTATCTCCTCCGCGCCTTTCGCCGCAACGTCAAGCGCGTACTTTGTCAGCCGCGCAACGTCGGCTTCGCGCGTCACCTTATCCTCGCGCACGAAAATCTGCTCGGGGCGGAGCACTTCGCTGTCCTGCTTATTGAGTATTTCCGCGTCCATAGCCGTAAGCACGTCGGGCTCGTGTGCGCAAAGCCCGTCGAGAGCGTACGGTTTTTCCTCGCCGAAGTCGGAGCCTGTGCGGAAGTAGAAGGCGCCCGCGCCCCTGTACCCGCCGAGCATCATGACGGCGAGATATACGGGGAGCTGGATCTGCACGCCGCATTTCAGCTTTGTCAGGTCGAACTTGGTCGGGCCCGTCTTATAGTCTATTACCCGCGCGAGATTGCCGCTTATATCCACTCTGTCCACTCTTCCGCGGAGCGTTATGGTTTTGCCGTTTACATTAAGCTCCGCGCCCGCCCTTTCTCCGTCGCCGAAGTCCAGCTCGGTCGCGACGGGGCGGAAACTACCCGCCTCTATCTGGCGGCGTATCGCCTTGCACATTCCGACAGCCTCGGCAGTCAGCGCGTTAATAAGCCGCCTGTTCCGCTCGGTGTTGTCCTTTCCCGCCGCCGCGACTTCCTCGGCAAGCAACCGCTTTGCCGCGGCTTCCGCCTCTTCCTCCTCCATTACCCCGACATACTTCTCGGCTACGGCGTGGAGTATGTTACCAACGTCCGCCGCATTCATATCCGCCGTCCTGATCTCGCCGAGCTTCAGCCCGTAAGCGAAGAAGTGTCTCATCGGGCAGGCAAAGTACGTCTCGAGTTGGCTTATTTTGGTGGTGCTCGAGAGCATTAACTCCCCCGCCTCTTCCACCGTCGTCGGAAACGCGGGCAGGGCGTAAGCGTCCGCTTTATCCCCAAGCGCGCTCTTCGCCACGCCGTAAAAATACGGTATCTCTATATTCGCCTCCACCTGCTCGCGCATGGAGAGGTACTCTTCCGTCAGCATATTCTCCGTCGGGCAGAGGCGGGCGAAAACCTCGGGGTCGTGGGAAGTGGCGAGTTCGAACCGATCCTGCTCCGTGCCGCCCTCCCTAAACGAGCGGGCGCGGCTCTTTACAAACCCGAGCGCCGACCCTTCCTTATCCGAATGCACGAGGGTTATTTTCTCCGCGCTCTCGAGAAGGAGATAAAACTCCGTCTGTGCGCGTTTATTCACCTCTTCGGTGGTGGGAGAGAGAGGCGTGCCGCTCGCGCGCATTTCGGCTATGTCGTCGTCGGAAAGCAGTCCGTTATCCGTCGTCTTTATGGGGTGGGTATCGCCGTCGAAGTCGGCAACGAATATGCGGGAGAAACGCCTGCCGCGGAAGTCACGCTCCGCGCCTATCTCCACCGTGCCCCGCACTTTGGGACGGGCGGCAAGCTCGGTAGTCGTCATGCCGTCTGCCAGCGCGTCCAACACTATTCCCGCGCTCGCCCCCTTCATCAGCGTTTCGGAGAGGTCGATAAGCCCCCGCATTTTGGCGAAGGGGTCCGCTCTCGCCTCGTCCGCCTCCTTCACGTCGCCGTCGTACCGCTCGAGGGCGTAGTCCAAAATCCTGCGCAGTCCGTCGAAGGAGAACTCCTCCCTGCTCGCCGAAGCGACAAGGCGTTCGACCTTTTGCCGCGCTCTCTCCGCCCCCGCATATATCCGTCCGTCCGTGCTCCTCGGGTCGGCGTCGGCATTGACGGTGAAGGGAGAGAGGAAGAGTTTATAGGTTATGCCGAACTCGCCGACATACCGCTCGAAAGCGTCGGAGTCCGACTTACTAACCCCGCAGAAGGGGTTTTTGGTAAGCCGCACGACGTCCTCGGCGCGATAGCCCCTGACGGGCAGGGAGAGCACGAGGCTTATGAACCTGCCGAGAGGGTGGTCGGAAAGTCGGAGAGAGGAGGGCGCGGAGTACGGTATGCCGTTCTCGCCGAATATCCTCTTAAGCTCGGCGGGATCGGTCTCGGCGGTTACTACGCACATTTCGCCGTAGGGTGTGCCCCGCCTCGCCTCGTCGGCTATCTTCGCCGCTATCGCTTTCGCCGCGAATACGGGGGACGAAGCGGCGTATGTCTCGACGTCGCCGAATGAGTAGTTCTCGGGCAAAGCGTCGAAAACGTACAGCGCGTCCGCCTTGCGCCGTATTACGTCCATAATATTCATCATCTGACCCGTGTACGAGTCGAAGCAGGCTATGTATACCGTCGCGCCCCGGAGGTAATCAGAGTTTTCCAGATACTCGCGGAGCAGTCTCATTCGCCCCGCCGCGTCGGCGTATGTGCCCTCGGTGCGGCGGAGATACTCGCGGTATACCGTGGCTATGTCCTCCGCCCTCGCACTGCCCTTTTCGAGCTTCACTTCGTCGGGGGTTATGTCACAGCCCGCAAGCTGGTTTATAGCCTCATACAACTTCTCGGCAAAGCCGCGGGAAGTTCGGCTCTTATTATAGCACTTCAGCTCCCTGGACCTGTCGTCGAGGATATTACGCACAATCATTATACTGCCCTGCCGCGAGAGGTAACCGATCTTGGGCGCGTTCTCGGAAAACAGCCTGTTCCAGGTGGTGACAAACGCGTCGAAAGAACCGCCCTCTGAGGCGCAAAGCATGCGTTCGGCGGTGAGAGTGCACCTGTCGGGGACGATGATTATGTGCTTCCTGCCAAGCTCGGGCTTTCGCTCTTTCAGCTTGCTCATTACCCCTTCAAGCGCGGCAATATAAGAATGAACGACAATATTTTTTTCATTCATACATAATATAATACCCGAATTAAGGTGACAAATCAAGTTATTTATGGTACAATGACCGAGTAAGTTCCAACTCGGAGGAGTGGATATGAAGAAAATTATTGCGGCTATCGCGTGTATCGTCCTGTCATCCGTCTTTTTGTTCGGGTGCAGTATAACCGATATCACCGGTTGCGGCGGACAAAGCGTTGCGCCCATACTGACCGAAAAGCCCTGGTCCAATCTCAGCAACTACGAAAAAGTGACTTATACCCTCGAAAGACGCACGGGCTTCAAGGCTAATCTCAGCGACGGCGCCAATGTCACCATGGACGAAGGCACGGTCGATGCCGAGGGCACATACACCATGACGACGGAGACCGTTGCGGGCAATATCTATCAGTCCGACGTATTCAAGGCTCTTTGCGACAACACCGCGTTTGACAGCTATTTCAAGAATAATTTGGGCAGCGAAACGGACAAAAAACTGTCCTCCGTTCCCAACACCTATACCCTGTTTTCCTGGGAATACTCGCTGACCTACGTTGCGGGCGAGCATTCGGGTAAGACGGATACCATGAGCGCAGTCGTGCTTATGAAAACGTCCTCTCTTATGCCCGTGTTCTCCGCCAAGTCGGTCGATATGCAATCGGCAAAAACCGACCCCGACGAAGTGATTGCAGAGCCGCTCAATGAGCCCGACGATACGACCGCTGCGGACGATGTGTCCGACAAGAGCGTTTACGATACCTCTTACGATACGCTGACCGACTATATTAACAGAAAGAACCTTCTCTCCTACTTCGATATCAATGATACGACGAAGAGAACGGTGGTCGAGACGGAGATCAAGAAGAACCTCGAAGCGTACGATCAGGACGCGCTTTACGCCGTTATCCGTTCGCACTCCACTATCGACGCTGGCGGCACGACTAACCTCGTGATACACAACGCCGTTCACGACGGACTTTACGGAGCCAAGTCGCGCAACATTACTTTCAGCAGCGGCGCGGGCACGATCGAGGGCGTGGACGTGGATAAGACCTTTATCGACAAGTTCGTCGACGGCATTACTTATTATGAAGGCGGCGAAGAGTATCTTAACTCGGAGGGTAAGCAGGTCAACGATTCCAAAGGCAAACCTCGCTTCCACGTAAAGGGATACGAGATGGTCGCGTATATCGTCGCATATCAGGCGAGCGACGCCAACCACGGCCCCGCCAAGAGCCTTGTATACGCACAGCCCGCATTCAAGGGCGTCGGGCAATCCACGAATAAAGTTCTGCTCAGCTTCACCGAGACGGACGCGGCGGAGAACGGCGTAATCAAATACGTCACCGTCGGCACAATCAGCGATTACACAATGGACAAGGGCGATTAGCTTGTTTCATGTTGTGATACCTCCTTATGTGAGAACCCCGAAGCGTTATGCCTCGGGGTTTCTTTTTTCGGTGTCAAATTTTTAGGTATTAAAAATGTTTCTTTTCGGCGTTAATATCAGGCGGCTCCGCGGTTATGCGGTCTGTTATGTAGTCTCGCGGTTATGCCGAAATACGGACGATGCCCGCTTAACCGAGCAAGGACAGCGCCTTATGCAGGCGTTCGAGCGCGCGGTCATAGCCCAGCAGCGTCGCCATTTCGGTTGCGCCGCCGGGGGTTACGGTTGCGCCCGTGAGAGCGATGCGATATATCCACAGCACCGCGCCCTTCTTAACACCCTTCTCCGCCGCGTAGTTTTCCAGCGCGGGATAGAGGTCGTCCCAATGCTCCTCGGTCAGCTTGATCAGGTCGGGCAGCATTTGCTTTGCCACCGCCGCGTCCGTCTTGTTCTTGGCGTTGACGAATAAGTCGGGCGTAAGGGCGTCGAAGGCAGTCAGGAACTCGGTGAGGTTGACGGAGAGGTCGTCCTCCTTACGCATATCCTCGAAGCACTCGCTCGGTCCGACGTCGGCGAAGGACTCGCAGCGGGAGTGGAGCAGCCCCGCAAGGTATTTCAGGTCGTAGCCTTTGAGATAGTCCACGCGTTCGAGGAAGGGCAGCGCATGCTGGTAAAACTCTTCCTCCGACAGTTCCTTTATATATATGCCGTTGAGCCAGCGCAGTTTGGCCTCGTCGAATATGGACGGAGAGTGCGAAAGCCCCTCAACGGAGAAGTTATCTATCATATATTGCATATTGAACTTCTCGGTGTTATCTTTGGGGCTCCAGCCGAGCAGGGCTATATAGTTGACAATCGCGTCTTTGAGATAGCCCTTGTTTATGAAGTCCTTATAGCTCGCCGCGCCGTAACGCTTGGAGAGCTTGTGTTGCGCGTCCCGCATTATGGGCTGAAGGTGGATATACTCGGGCGGCTCCCACCCCAAAGCCCTGTACAGAAGGTCGTATTTTGGCGTGGAAGAGAGGTACTCAACGCCGCGTATAACGTGCGTAATGCCCATAAGGTGGTCGTCGATGACGTTGGCGAAGTTATAAGTCGGAAGTCCGTCGCTCTTAATCAGCACGTTATCCTCGAGGTCGGCATAGGGCACGGTCACGTCGCCGAACACGCCGTCGTGGAAGGTGTACTCCCCCTCCGTCGGCACGTTCTGTCTGATGACATAAGGCTCGCCCGCCGCGACCCGTTTCTTCGCCTCTTCAAGGGGCAGACCGAGGCACTTTTTGTCGTACTTCGTCGCGCCCGAAGCGTGCATTTCGTCCAGCCGCTCCTTGGTGCAGAAACAATAATACGCGTCGCCGCTCTCAATGAGCTTATCCGCGTAGGTTAAGTATATGTCCCGCCGCTCGGACTGTATATACGGACCGTAGTCGCCGCCGACGTCGGGGCCTTCGTCGTAGTTAAGCCCCGCCTCTTTCATGGAGTCGTATATCTTCTGTGCCGCGTCGCCGACGAGACGTTCCCTGTCCGTGTCCTCGAGGCGCAGGATAAAGTCCCCGCCGCGCTGTTTGGCGAACAGATAGGCGTAGAGCGCCGTCCTCATACCGCCGATGTGCAAATACCCCGTGGGTGACGGAGCGAACCTTGTGCGTACCTTCATAATACGCGTATTATATTATAAAGCCTCCGCCAAAGTCAAGCGATACAGGAGTTTATCGCCGCGGAAATTACCGAAGCGCACTCCGCTACCAGCCGATCTATGTCCTTGGGCGTGACTATAAGCGACTCGTACTCGCTCCCGTCCCCGCCTCCGTCGCGGATTATGGTCGAGGCGTAAACGACGAGGGGCACGCCTATCGATATGACGGGAACGCCGAGAGTTTCCGCCGACAGCCGCTCCCTGTGGTTGGACACGCCGCTCCCCGGGGTTATGCCCGCGTCGGAGAGCTGGATAACGCGGCATACCCGCGCCGTCGAAGCCGCGGCGAGGCTGTCCACCGCAATAACCGCCGTCGGGGCAATGCGCTCGGTCACGCCCTTGACTATGTCGAAGCTCTCGATCCCCGTCGTCCCCGCCACGCCCGCTTTGAGCGCTTTGAGCGACTCGCCCACTTCCAGCCGCTCGCACACCGCCGCGCCGAGGGCGTCCGCCGTCAGCTTCTCGTTACCCAGCCCGACGACCAGCACGCGGGAGGAGGCCTTCAACATTTTCACCAGCTCCCGCTTCACCGCCCGAGCGAGCCTGACCTTGTCATACTCCGAATACCCCTCGATAGCGTCGGTTTCCAGCGTTACATAACGCCCCTCACCCTTGCCGTATCTGGCGGCTTGGGCGGCGGTCAGCGTTATCTCGCTGACTTTACACACCCCGTCGTATGTCCTTCCCCGCGCTTTAATCACTTCCGCGGCAATGTCCGTGCGAATATATTTGTTCATAATATTTATAATTTGCGCGTAAAAGTGTGATTTTTTACTTGATTTCGCATTTTGTTTATGATAGAATATAACAGTTAAAAAAATAAGGACAATCAATCAGGAGAAAAATCGTGCCTAACATCAAGTCAGCAAAGAAAAGAGTGCTTGTGACCGAAAAGAAAGCGGCTGAAAATAAAGCTATGCGTTCGGAAATGCGCAACGCCGTCAAAAAGTTCAACAACTTTATCGATACGCTTCAGCTCGAAGAAGCAGAGAAAATGCTTCCGAGCGTTATGTCCGTTATAGACGAAGCCGCCGCCAAGGGTATTATACACAAGAGTAACGCCAATAACAAGAAGTCCCGCCTCTCCGCCCGTCTCGACGGAGTTAAGAGCGGCAAGATCGAGATCAAGATCAAGAAGGACAACAAGACTTTGGCAGCGGAGAGAGCGCAGGCAGCCCGCGAGAAAGCAGAGGCAGAGCGCGCAGAGAGAGCCGCTATGAAGGCGGAGAAAGCCGCGGCGGCGAAGAAAGAAGAGCCCAAGGCAAAGAAGCCCGCAAAGAAGGCCAAGAAAGAAGAATAATATCGGATAAAATCTCTTTTTGTGAAAGAAATGATGAGGATCGCTCGGCGGTATATACCGTCGGGCGTTTTTTATATACGTAACCGAGTTTACCTTCGCGGTTAAGCGCAAACACAATCGGCATGCACAAACTTAATTGCGCATAGAATGCAAAAAGGAAGGTCCGACTTTTGAGCCGAACCTTCCCGCCCTCTTTTTCCCTCTTACGACCGCTCGGTCGTTAACGGGCAAATTCGCGGTATAATGCGGAGATGGCTTTTTCGTAGTCTCCGTCATCAACAGCCGTTATTATATTAAGCTCGCTCGAGCCCTGGTCTATCATGCGGATATTTATGTCCGCGTCCGAAAGGCTCTTGAACACGCGGGAAGCGGTGCCCTTGACGTGTATCATGCCGTGTCCGACGACGGCAATAAGCGCAAGTCCCCGAACTATCTCGATAGTGTTGGGCCGGCATACCCGCTTTATATC
>CANPYH010000022.1 GCA_947588325.1 uncultured Clostridia bacterium | reverse complement strand
CGAAGCTCCGTCTCCCGCCCGTCTGACCGCACCTCTCCGCCGCTCTCACATCGGTTCGGTATGGGGCTTGTGCAAGAGGATAAAGTGAAGTAACAATCCCCTCAGTCTGCCTGACGGCAGACAGCCCCCCTTACTAAGGGCGGCCCACATTCGTTCCCGACTGTTCAGGTGGATTGTTGCTTAACTTGTAGCATTACAAGATAGTTGGTTATGTGCCGAAACTCCGGTAGCAGGGTGGCCGCCCTTAGTAAGGGGGGGCTGTCACCGAAGGTGACTGAGGGGATTGTCCTGTAACATACAAAGTTAATTATTTAATAACACGCAAGTATCATAACAAAACAAAAATAAAAATTTTTTTAAGTTTTTTGAAAAAGGGGGTGCAGGGGGGAATGGCTTTTTTTCAAAAAAGACATTCCCCCCTGCAAGACGCGTTTACAAAAATGAATATTTTAGATATAAACAAAAGAATAAAGCAGAGACCGCCGTTTCAAATGGTGGAGAAAGTAATTGAATTAGTGCCCAATGTTTCGGCGAAGGGCATTAAGAATGTATCGGTGAACGAGCCGTATTTTGTCGGGCACTTTCCCGACATGCCAGTTATGCCGGGTGTGCTCATCATTGAGTCGTTGGCGCAGCTTTGCTCGCTGGTTATCGAGACGGACGGGGCGGAGGATCCCGACACGGTGTACGTGCTGTTAAAGGCGGACGCGTTCAAGTTCGTAAGGGCGGTAGTACCGGGCGACACGCTTACGCTCGAGGCGAAGGTGATAATGGCGGCAGGCGGGCTTTACAAGTTCGCCGTAAAGGCGTCGGTGGACGGGCAGTTAAGGGCTAAGGGCGAGCTGTCGTTTACCGCGGCGAGAAAGGACCAGCTGTATTCTTAAGAGCATCAAAGAGGAGAGGAAGTATGAAAACAGCATTTATATTCCCCGGACAGGGCGCGCAATACGTCGGCATGGCGAAGGACTTTTACGAGACTTTCGAGGAGTGCAGACAGGTAGTTGACGAAGCGGCGGAAGTGCTCGACTTCGACTTAAAGAAAATCCTGTTCGAGGAGAATGAACTCATAAACCAGACCGAGTACACGCAGGCGGCAATGCTCGTTGCCGAAGTGTGCATACTCAAGGGCGTGGAGAGAATGGGGGCAAAGTTCGATATAGCGGCGGGGCTGTCGCTCGGCGAGTACGCGGCGCTTGTGGCGTGCGGGGCTATGTCGTTCAAGGACGCGGTTAAGACTGTCAGACAGCGCGGTATATTCATGGAGAACGCCGTGCCCAAGGGCAAGGGCGGCATGTCCGCGATAATAGGTCTGGATAAAGAGACCGTGGAGGGAATATGCAAGGCGACCGAGGAAGAAACGGGGCTTTGCGTAGTACCCGCGAACTATAATTGCCCGGGACAGATAGTGGTATCGGGCAACATCGAGGCGGTTGAGATAGCGGGCGAAAAGTGCAAGGAAGCCAATGCCAAGCTCGTCGCGCCGCTCAAGGTCAGCGGCCCCTTCCACTCGCCGCTGCTTGCTCCAGCGGGGGATAACCTTGAAAAGACGCTGGAAGGAGTGGAAGTTAACGACCCGAAAAAGCCGTATGTCGCGAACGTAACGGCGGAGAAGGTCACGAAGGCGGGGGATATCAAGAAACTGCTTGCGACGCAGGTGTCCTCGCCTGTCAAGTGGGAACAGTCCGTCCGCACGATGCTGGAGGACGGAGTAGAGCGGTTCGTGGAGATAGGTCCCGGCAAAACGCTTGCGGGGTTCATGAAACGCATAGACAGGGCAATACCCGTGATTACGGTGAACGTAATAACCGACCTTGACAGGTTGACGGAGGGTGGAGACAATGTGGGATCCGAAAAGCATACAATCGCTTAAAGACAAACGCGCGGCTCATAGCGCGGGCGGCGGCGAGGCAAGAATAGAAAAACAGCACGCGAGCGGCAAAATGACCGCAAGCGAGAGACTTGAATACTTCTTCGACAGGGGCACTTTCACCGAGGTAAACTCGCTGGTGGAGTCGAGAATAAACGACTTCGGCATGGATAAAAAGAAGGTGCTCGGCGACGGCGTAATAACTGGGTACGGCAAGGTCGCGGGCAAACTCGTGTTCGCGTCGGCGCAGGACTTCACCGTGGGCGGCGGCAGCTTAGGCGAGGCTCAAGCCCAAAAAATCTGCCGCGTTATGGATATGGCTTATGACATGCGCGCCCCCTTCGTGTCTATCAATGACAGCGGCGGAGCGAGGATTGAAGAGGGCATTGACGCGCTTTCGGGGTACGGCGGAATATTCTACCGCCACTCCAAAATGAGCGGCGTAGTGCCGCAGATAGCCGTTATAATGGGGCCGTGCGCAGGCGGCGCGTGCTATGCACCCGCTCTTTGCGACTTCATATTCATGACGCAGGAGACCAGCCAGATGTATATCACAGGCCCCGCGGTAATAAAGGCGGTGACGGGCGAGACGGTCACAACGGCGGAGCTCGGCGGCGCGGCGGTACATACCGCAAAAAGCGGCGTTGCGCACTTCGCATATCCCGACGATAAGAGCTGCTTGAACGGAATAAGACAGCTGCTCGGGTACCTGCCTTCGTCGTATGAGGATAAGCAAGCCGACTTCGACGAGAGCGCAATAACCAAGGCTACTAACTTTCAGGCGATAGTGCCCGAGAATAAAAAGGCGTCGTATGACGTAAGACACGTTATCGAGGAGATAGCGGATCGCGGTACGTTTATGGAGATACAGCCCGATTTCGCGCAGAACATAGTGATCGGGTTCATAAGAATGGGCCATAAAACGGTGGGCGTAGTGGCTAACCAACCGCAAGTGCTCGCGGGATCGCTCGACTTCAACGCCAGCGATAAGGCGGCGCGGTTCATACGCTTCTGCGACTGCTTCAATATCCCCATTCTCACGCTTGTCGACGTGCCCGCATTCCTGCCCGGTAAACAACAGGAGTATAACGGAATAATAAGACACGGCGCGAAAATGCTGTATGCGTACTCAGAAGCGACGGTGCCCAAGGTAAGCCTTATCATGCGTAAGGCGTACGGCGGCGCGTATATCGCCATGAACTCCAAGGGCATGGGAGCGGATATCGTGTTCGCCTGGCCGATAGCCGAGATAGCGGTTATGGGCGCGGACGGCGCGGCTAACATAATAGGCAGAAAGCGCATCGAGGCGGCGGAGGATAAGGACGCCGAGCGCAAGAAGATAATAGCGGAGTATGAAGAGAAGTTTATGAATCCGTATGTCGCCGCGGCGCATGGGTTCGTGGACGAGGTTATCCTGCCCGAGGAGACCAAGGCGAGGATAGTTGACGCCTTCGTCATGCTTAAGAATAAGAAGCAAGCCGCCCCCGCGAGAAAGCACGGCAACCTGCCGCTGTAATATGACGGTTACCGCGAGCAAAGTATCGGAGGGGATTGCGGACTTATACGCGAGATTTCCCGCTTCACGGGCATATATCGACGCAATCGCGGCTAAAAAGAACGAGAAAGCGAAACGGCAGAGCGCGGCGGGATTGCGCGCCCTGCTGTTTTTGTTGGACGAGCGGGGAGTAGATACCGCGCCCCTCGTGATAGAACGGACGGAGAACGGCAAACCGTACTTCGCTAACAGCGGGATTAAGTTCGGCATATCCCACTCGGGAGAGGTCGCCGTGTGTGCGCTCTCGGACAGCGAAGTCGGGATAGACATCGAGGAAATACGCGAGGTCGGGAACGCCGAGGCTCTCGCGAAAAGGTACTTTGCCGAGGAAGAAGGGCGGTACGTCGCGGCGTCGGAGGACGCTTCGGCGGCTCTGCTCGAGGTGTGGACTAAAAAGGAAGCGGCGTTAAAGCGCGACGGCAGGGGGATAGCGACGGATTTACGGGCAGCGGACTTGGGAAGCCCGCAAACGAGGACTTATCGCCGTGATTATTTCGGCAAGGAATACTTCGTCACCGTGTGCTCGGAGGACGGAGAAATGCGGTTCGTATGACCGCGAGGAGGAACTATGCAAGTCAAGACTTATTCGCACAAAGTGTTATACCGCGACTGCGATATGATGGGGGTTGTCAATAACGCCGTGTACGTCCATCTCATGGAGGACGCGCGGGTGGAGGCGCTTAACTCTCTCGGCCTCGAGTATAAAAAGATCGAAGAACAGGGCTACGCCGGTCCCGTTCTGTCCCTGTCCGTGGAGTATAAGGCTTCGGCGCGCTTCGGCGACGAGATGGAAATATCCGTGACATTCGAACGCTATACCGGAGCAAGACTTTTCCTTTCCTATGAGATGCGCGACAAGGCGACAGGCAAGCTCTTTGCAACCGCCAAAAGCGAGCATTGTTTCATAGACCTTAAAACAGGCGCGCCGGTGTTGATAGGGAGGGTGTTCCCCTCCTGGGACAACATATTAAAGGAAGTCACATAGCGCCACTGATACGCGCGAACCGAGAACATTTCGACACAGTCATTTACGCTATTTAGTAAACTCCTGTGTCGAAATAACCTCTCTCGCACGTCTGAGCGGCACTCTGTGCCTTCCTCAAATCGGTTCGTTTCGGGCTTGTGCAAGAAGATATATTTTATGTTTGACCGCACCTCTCCGCCGCTCTCATATCGGTTTGTTTCAAACTTGTGCAAGAAAATATATTTAATGATGTAAGGCACTCTTACGCATAGGGTGCTTTTTCGGTGGAATTACTATGACAATCCCCTCAGGCGCTTCGCGCCAGCCCCCCTCGACTTCGGGCGGCCACACCTACTACCCGAGTTATCGTGTACATATCCAACAATCTTGTAATGAAACAAGTAAAGTAACAATAACCCCGAAAAGTGGGGAACGAACGTGGCCGCCCGAAGTCGAGGGGGCTGTCTGCCGTTAGGCAGACTGAGGGGATTGTTTTGTCAAATATCCGGAAAGAAATAATTGACCTGTAAGGCTATTGCTCTATCAATAAAAACCCTTTTTCCCGACACGATAATCCGAGCGCGGCGGAGAGTGCCACTCAGGGGCGCGAAAATCAAGGCTTCGCGAGGGAGTTTACTTAAATCGTAAATGACCGAGCAGAAGCCGCGATTTCTCGTCGCCCATCAGCGGCGCTATACGCCACGCCTACTGTAAAAGAGAGGAATGGTCGTAACCATTCCTCTCTTTTCCTTTATAAAACTATTATTTTCTTTGCAAAGCTATTATTCTTCCGTAGGCGACTTTGCCGTTCTCTGCTCCATCAGCAAATCGCGGATTTGAGCGAGAAGTTCTTCGGTCGTAGGAGCGGGGACGTTCTCTTCCTCGGGCGGGAGCGGGGGAAGTTTGCCCTCCGCGCGAAGTTTGTCCTCGTGCTCTTTCTTGATCTTTGCACGGTGCTCGGCTGCCTTTCTCTGCGACGTAGCGATTGCCTTGACGATAATGAAGAGCAAAAGCGCGGTGAGCAGGAAGGTAATGATTGCCGTGATAACGCTACCGAAGTCGAGTATTACCGCTTCTTGCAAGACGGTTTCGCCGTCCATAACTGCGGGTTTAAGCACAACCTGCAATGCGCTTGTGCCGTCCGCGCCGGGGATCATGGCGATAAGCGGATTGAGTATGCCGTTGACGACCGCCGTAACAATGGCGGTGAACGCAGCGCCTATGATCATGCCGACGGCGAGATCGAGGACGTTGCCCTTTGAAATAAACGCCTTAAAGTCGGCGAAAAATTTCTTCATAAGTGCCTCCGTAAATTATTTTATCACTACGCATTGTAACACAGTTCAATGTAAATTTCAAGGGGTATTTGAATATTTCTTACAAGATTGCGTAAAAAATTTTGCGAGAGCCGCATTTACGCATAAAAAAGGGCCTCTCGGCTGTCCGAAAGGTCCTTGTGTGTTTAAGTATTTGCGCCTTCCACGGCCAAACTTGCCGCGGGAGGTTAATCAGTACGCGATACCCTGCCACTTCATAGCGTCGGCGACTTTGAGGAAGCCCGCGATGTTAGCGCCTGCAACGAGGTTACCAGCGCAGCCGAACTCGACGGAAGCGTCGTAAGCCGCTTTGTAGATATTCTTCATAATGCCGTGGAGTTTCTCGTCCACTTCCTCGAACGTCCAGGACATACGAATGGAGTTCTGGCTCATCTCGAGACCCGAAGTAGCGACGCCGCCTGCATTGGCTGCCTTTGCGGGTCCGAAGAGGACACCGTTCTTCTGGAACTCCTCGACTGCCTCGGGGGTGGAAGGCATGTTAGCGCCCTCTGCAACCGCCTTAACGCCGTTCTTGATAAGCGTTTTAGCGCTTTCGAGGTCAAGCTCATTCTGCGTAGCGCAGGGGAGAGCAATATCACAAGGAACGGTCCAGATGTTCTTGCAGCCCTCGACGTACTTTGCGCCCTTGACGCGCTTTGCATACTCGCTGATTCTGCCTCTCTCGACTTCCTTAATCTGCTTAACAACGGCAAGGTCGATGCCCTTCTCGTCAACGACATAGCCGTTGGAGTCGGACATAGCGATGACGGTCGCGCCGAGCTCGGTCGCCTTCTGGTTAGCGTAGATAGCGACGTTGCCCGAGCCGGAAATAACAACCTTCTTACCCTTGAACGAAAGCCCGTTTGCCTTGAGCATTTCGTCGGTGAAGTAGCAAAGTCCGTAGCCTGTCGCTTCGGTACGGGCGAGGGAGCCGCCGTAGGACAGGCTCTTACCCGTAAGCACGCCCGTGAACTCGTTGCGGAGACGTTTGTACTGACCGAACATATATCCGATCTCGCGTGCGCCCACGCCGATATCGCCTGCGGGAACGTCGGTGTCCGCGCCGATGTGCTTGCAAAGCTCGGTCATGAAGGACTGGCAGAAACGCATAATCTCGTTGTCGCTCTTGCCCTTGGGATCGAAGTCGCTGCCGCCTTTACCGCCGCCCATGGGAAGGGTGGTAAGGCTGTTCTTGAAGATCTGCTCGAAACCGAGGAACTTGATGACGGACGCGTTTACCGAGGGATGGAGACGGAGACCGCCCTTGTAAGGTCCGATAGCGGAGTTGAACTGAACGCGGTAGCCGCGGTTAACTCTGACCTTGCCGCTGTCGTCAACCCAGCTTACTCTGAACTGGACGAATCTCTCGGGCTCGACGATTCTTTCGAAAACGCCTGCTTCGACGAGGTCGGGGCGCTTGGCAGCTACGGGCTCAAGCGATTCGAGGACCTCTCTTACGGCCTGCAAAAATTCAGGCTCGTTCGGATTCCTTTTGCAAACCGTATCATAGACGGATGCAATGTAATCGTTATGAAACATATAAATTTCCTCCGAGGAAAAAAGAGTGTAGGGGCGATTTTTCGCCAACGCAAACATTATATCACATAATTTTTCGCATTTCAATTATATCATTTTCGTTTGCAAAAAAAAATCAAAAAATTTTCCCAAAAATTTCAAAATCTTTCTCAAATTTTCATTAGCATTATTTGTATTGTGGACAGGCGGTTGTCCACAATAGGGGGTTATAATACTATCAAACAAATGTTCGATAACTTTCCGCGGTGGATAACGAGAGGGGTTATCGAGAAAGAGGGAGGTGAAAGAGATGTGAACAGAAGAACGGACCTGCTCGGTGCGATATCGGGACGCGAGTACATAAAAGCGGGGTCGCCTTTCGGGTATCTGAATAGGTTGGGCGAGAAGGCGCTTTCGGATATACTCGGGAGAATGCTTGCTTATTACAAAGTCAATGACTATGAGACTTCGAATGACCTTGCGGATATATTCGCTACGTTGTATATCGACGAGGCGGATCTGAGTTATGACAGAGTGGCGGAAAAGTATCATATCCACGTTTACACGTTGGATAGGTACAGACAACGGTATAACCGTTTGGCGGCGAAATTCGTTGCGGAAGAAATGAAACGCGTCGCCTCGAATCTCGATTAAAAAAATTGATAAGGAAATTTTATGAACAATTCCCAAAAAGAGAAAGAAGTGAATTCCGCCGAAGCGCGGAAAGACATTGCCGAAGCAAGTTCTTCGGCTGAGAGGATAGCCGTAGCGACCGACAGAGCAAACGCAATGAAGGTAAGGCGCGACTTCCTCTATGAGGACGCGTCCAAGCGCGGCAGATATTCCAAGCACTATGCGTCCAACGACGGCACTCAAACTGCTATCTTCTCAAATAAGACCGCACACTATTACGATGCGGAAAAACAAACCATGGTAGAAATTGACAGCCACCTTAAGGAGACCGCCGACGGATATGAAACGACGGCTAATTCATTTTTAGCCAAGTTTGATAAGTCATCGGCGGACGGCGCGGTTTACGAGCTGACTAACGGCGCGACTAAAATCAGATTGCGTTCCCGCGACCTTGAAGCGAAGAAGGGCGATAACGGCTTGAAGTGCCTTTCGACCGAGCGCGCGTCGAGCGACGTTGTGTATGAGAATGTCCGCGAGGGTGTGGACTTCGAGTATATCGTAGACTCGGATCGCGTAAAGGAAAATATCGTAGTCATTAAGAAATCGGACAACTATGAGTACGACTTCGAACTCGATACGCAAAACCTCGGGTTAAGCGTTTCGGATGACGGCAAAATTTTGCGGCTTATCAATAAAACGAGCGGGGAAGCGAAGTACCGCATTCTTCCTCCCGTCATGCACGACGCCGAAGGCAACACTTCCGATAAAGTATTTTACGAAATAGGTGACGTGCGCGACGACGGCTTGAGCATGAAGGTTATAGCGGATAAGGAATGGATGAACGCCGAAGAGCGCGTATTCCCCGTTGTCATAGATCCGCAAATAGTAGTCGAACCCGAAGAGGTCATTTCTTTCCAATACTTCGAGCGAGTCTTGGAAGAAGCGGCTTCGGGTGGCGAGGTATATACTTGGAAACCGTGTGAGGTTGGTTATGGATATGCGTCCATAGATCCGAATCATAAGTTGCAAGTAACAGTCAAAAGACCGAAATTTGATATTCCCTTGAATTCGATAACTTCCGTTAGGCTTATTTTGAACGGCGGATATCACGTTTCATATGTTCCGTATGAGATTAACGGCGTAAAGTACAGTGTATCAATGTTGTGTAATGGCGTTGAACTTGTTGATCAATTCAAGTCGGCACTTTCTGACATTATTGTTACTTTTGTATATGATGGATTCTTTTATTCGATAGACACAGAGCCATCCGTTATCGGGTCTGATCCAATACCCTCTTTGCACATAGCCTACCTTGAAACCGACGCTCAGCCCGAGCTTAAAACGCTTTCGTTTACCGGCGGCGTTAATGGCAAATTTAATCCCGCGACGGGTGAACTTACCGAATCATTTGCCGACATCAGCGCAGGAAGTTCTATATTGCCTCTCGAAATCACCCATGTTCACAAGGACAGTTATAAAGATTTCTGTTGCGGCAAAGATTGGCGGCTGAACTTGCACCGCATGTTGACGACCGCGGGCGGAAATTATTTCTATACCGACGGCAACGGGTTGGTTCACTCTTTTGCCGAAATCTACTACTACGTAAAGGATAGCAAAAGGCATATCATCGAAAAGAGTGCTGTTAGTGTGACTGCGGACGGAAAGTTGACTTGCACAGTTGAAAATGTTACATATGCCGTAACACGTGAATTTTACTCCGTGGACGGGTTGAAACTCACTACCCGCCTCGACGGCATAAAAGGTTTGCAAAACATTGAACAGCGTCAGGATGAAGAAATGCAGCTTGAAGATTATCTTGTTTCGGCGGAACATAATATTAAAAGTTTGCGCATAGTAAACAAAAAAACCGGCGAAGCGCCCCATTATTACTATTCTGCGTCGTCATTTTATGACGAACTGTTAGATTTGAGTTCGTCAGATCTTGTGTTGAGCGAAGCAGAAGCAGCGCAATACCAAGGACAGCTCGCAAGCCTCGCTTCGGCAGAATTCCAAATCACTCAGATTGACACTAATGAACTTAAAGAAAACGCCAGCGATGAGGAAAAGAAAGCATATGAGAACAGAGTAAAAGAGAGAAACAATCTTGAAGCGCAGATAAAGGCAATGAAAGCTCAAAAAGATGCCGTACAAAATTCCGCTGCGGCGTATAGAGATCAGGCAAAATCTCTTTGCAAGGAATACCTCACCAAGTCCGAGAGGTTGCTCGAACTCCGCAGACAGCTTCCCACCGCGTATATATCGGACGACAACGGGAACATGATTTGCTTCAATACCTTTGGCAAACTGTGCGCGATTGCTGACAGATACGAGAATTGTATCGCTATCGAGTGGTCGGATATTCTCACGACGGAGGGAAAGAAGGAGGCAATCACCGCGGTATATGACGGGGAGCGCAAGACTTCACTCGAATACGATATCAACGGCAGGCTCATATCCATAAAGGCGGTTGACGGTAAGTGCACCGAATACTCATACAACGACGCGTCACAGCTTACGCAAGTGAAACTTTCCGACGGCTCTATGCTCGGGTTTAAGTATGGGACGACGGGTAGAATCGAAACGGTAAGCGGCAACGACAGAACGCACACGGAGATAAAGTATTTAAGTGACAGCCATATCCCGACCACGGTAAGCAATATATCACAGGATAAAAGGATAGCTGACGACTCCACGGAAGAGGAGCAGGGTAAATACACCATGTCCTCCGCGGATATCGCTTACAGCATTGTCGGATACACCAAAATAACCGAGAACGGAGCGAGCGAATGCACCAAAATACTCTCGACTGTGGACGAGGAAAACCAATACTCCCGCGCGTTGACATGCACATACAGCGTACAGGGCGGCGAAACAAAGGATCCCACATTCCGCATCAGGCAGAGAAGATTGCCGAACACCGACTCCGCCGCAGCGGAATATGAAATGATAGTAACGCCGAAGAAGGTCAAAGCGGGCGAAACGGTTAGCAGCGCCCTGCCCGTTGAGATAAAGGAAGCATTCGGAGATATGCTGCCCTCGCTCAGCGATTCGGATCTCAGGGCGTACACTTATAACGGAGCCGATTGGGAGAAAACGACCTTTGACGTATTCGGCAGACCGGTTAAGACTACTACCAACTTGCGAGAGAGAGCATATATTACCGCCAAAGATTACGCGCCGAGCGCGGGAGCGAGTGTTTCGGGCTACGAGAGTACCGAAACCGATTATGTATATGCAGTCGGAGATCCCGCATATCCTTGCATAGAGAAGAGGACGACGACTTATTTCCGCAAATCGAAAGACGCGACGGACGGCACGGTTACGGTAGCAGTTGAGAAATACTCGTATTGCGACCACGGCAACCCCGTCAGAGTCGAGAAGTATATCGAGGGTGAGGAACTTACGAGCGGTATAACGATTACCGAGCGCGAATGCGACGATAAGGGTAATATCCTTCGCGAGTACACCTATAACAGCCTCGATAGCAGCACTAAATTCTGCAAAGAGCAAGAAGTAGCCGAGGACGGACACGTTACAGCAGAAAAGGACGAGACGGGTGAGAATAAGACCGAGATCGAATACTTTGGCGGGACTAACGTAGTCAGGACAAAGACCTTGCCGAGCGGCGCGAAATTGTCCTACGGTTATGACGACAAGGGCAATGTTACTTCGATAACGCAGTCCACCGCAGAGGGTGAGGAAAACTCGACGAATAAAATATACAAACAAAATTGCATTACCCGCTTGACAAGCGGCAAAAATGTGGTATACTATGAGTACGATCACAAGCGGCGTAAGACGAAAGTCACCTGCAACGGAACGGAAACGGAATATAACTACGCGGGCAGTAAATACGACGACACTCCCGAAGTGACGTTGGAAGAAGCAAGCGGAAAGATTGCCGTTGACAAATTGACGACTACTCGCCGCGGCGCAGGCTCGGATAAGTCGGTCGAATTCGTAAGCTATACGGATAAGCAAGGTAACGACGTTGCTTCGGCAATAGACGGTAGCGAGCAATATCGCAAAGCGTACGACGACGGCAGGCTTACGGAGAGCGAAGATCGGGTTACCAAACGTAAGCTGAAATATGTTTATTCGGGCGGTGACAACAAACTTCTCTTGCAAGTTACCGAATCGGTTGAAGATAATACCGCACCGCTCGGAGAGACGTATAATTATAACGAGCATGGCGACGTTATAAAGAAAGCTCTCGAAGGCGCTGTATCCCTGACGTATGAATATGAATATAAAAAGAATGCGGCAAGGGATATAGATTGCATAGCGGTAAACGGCGATAGCGGAAAGGTAAGGATATACCCGACGAAGGACCCGAACGGCAGAAACACAGGCAAAGAGCTGACTGACGGCGGGAATAACAGAAAGTACGGGGAATACATCACATACCGCAAGGTCGGAGACCACGGAACGAACGCGCCGAGTTGCATATGGTACGCATACGGAGACTCGATACGTGACAGCGTCAGATACGCATACGACAAATCGGGTAACATATGTGCGATATCCGAGAACGGTAAGCCTGTAATACGGTATACTTATGACAGTATAGACCGCATAGTAAGAGAGGATAATAAGAAGCTCGGAAAGACTTATTTCTATTCCTATGATAACAACGGGAATATAATAAGTAAGAGAGTAACGGCATACACGATCAAGCCCGAAGAAGAAATAGCGGGGTACGAGAGCGAAGAATGTCGGTCTTATGACGGAGACAGACTGCTTGTAGTCGGGAACGAGAATATCTCATACGACGCATTCGGTAACATAACGTCATACAATGGAAAGAGCCTGCAATGGGAATACGGTAAACGCCTTATCGGGTATGGCAATACCGAGTTCACATACGACGGATACGGAAGAAGGATAAGCAAGGGTAATACCGCTTATACCTATGACAGCAACGGAAAGCTCATAAAGCAGACGGACGGAACAAGGGAGCTTGACTTCATATACGATAATGTCGGGCTTGTCGGGTTCACGTATAACGGAGCGATATATATCTACCGAAAGAATATATTCGGAGATATAACGGGCATAGTTAATAACGGGAAGGTCATAGCGGAATATGCATATGACGCCTGGGGAAAATGCGAGATAACGAAGGATTCCGACGGAATTGCGGAGTTGAACCCCTATCGTTACCGCGGGTATTACTATGATACCGAAACGAACCTTTACTATCTCATAAACAGGTACTACTCGCCCGAGCTTTGCAGATTCATATCTGCGGACGACGTAGCCTATCTTGATCCCGAGCGTATAAACGGTCTGAACTTATATGCGTATTGCGGAGACAATCCCGTCATGCGCGTAGACCCCGAGGGCACGTTCTTTTGGGTAATCTTACTTGGGATTATATTTGGCTTCGTCATCGGAGCTGCAGGTAGTATAGTCTCGCAAGGGCTTACTAACGGTTGGGGCAACATAAATTGGTTCCAGGCATTCTTTGATGGGCTTATTGGCGCTGCGTTAGGGGCAGTTGGCGGATTCAATCTATCTCAAACCGCAACGATTCTTATTTCAGCCGGGCTTGGCTTTATTCGTAGTGTTGGCGATGATTTATTCCAAAATAATGGAGACTGGAGTAAAGTCAATTGGCTTAATGCTTGTGCCGCAGCGCTGGTCGCTGGAGGAACAGCGTTCTTGGATTGCTGCGTGGCATCTGTATTTAAACGTCTGAGTGATAGTTTTCTTACTAAAACGGAAAAAATTATGATCTTTGTCTTGCAGACCATAGAAAATAGTTTTGGTGAGGCGGTAGGAGATTTGGTGCTTTCATTGATAACCGGTTTTATGAAAAATGGAGCGCAAAGAAGAAGTCGTAGTAAACGATAAAGAGTTAGCGAAGATAAAGAGAAATACGCGGATAGGCATTGCTATTTTCGCCGTTTTTATCGCGCTCGGTTTCGCGACAACGGTTGTGGGTATTATCTTGCACGCCGCGTTTAAGATGTATATCCTTGGCGTTGTTCTTGCCCTTTCAGGTTGTTTTATCGTCATAGTTTTTTTGCTTGCGCTTGCCTTCTTCTATGCTTACCGCACGCGCGTAAACGAGAAATATTTCGGCGACGCAGCATATAAACATGCGGAGATAGTAAAACGGCGGCGCAAGATAGAGAAGGCACAAAGGAAGGAGCAACTCGTAGCGAATAAAACCGTAGCGAGCATGGAGATCGTCTCCGCTCGGGGCGATTCAATAGAGCCTTGGACGACGGATAAAAACGCCGAGCGCCTCAAAGACGAGCAAGATATCGTGATATCCGACGAAGAGTTGGCAAAACTTAAGAAGAAGCGCCGTCGGACAATAACGGTTTTGCTGGTTTGCGCGGTGTTGGGTCTCGCTACTATGGCGGGCGGCGGCGTACTGATTTGGGCTTTCGCGCAATATGTCGTCGGGCCGATACTGTTCGTCATCGGGGCGGTGGTGTTTTTGCTTGGCGTAATATTCATAAGCGGTATTGTTATGGGTCGGGTGCGGTACGGCAAGCATATCTATTACTATGAGAGCGACGAATTACTCCGCTACATGGAGATTGTCAAACGTCGTAAGAAGTTGAGAAAACAGCGGGCGAAAGAGGCCAAACTTGCAGCAAAGCAGCAGGCGCGGCAAGATAAGATACTGACAGATCTTGATGATTCGTTTTCCAAACACAATAAGCATTAAACCCATGAGCGGCGGAGATACATTCTCCGCCGCTCTTTTGTTTTATATAAACAAAATTATTCTACCCACTTGACAATGCGTTAAAAAGTGATATACTATAAATACGATGTTACGACAAATCGGGTAACATATGTGCGATATCCGAGAACGGTAAGCCTGTAATACGGTATACTTATGACAGTATAGACCGCATAGTAAGAGAGGATAATAAGAAGCTCGGAAAGACTTATTTCTATTCCTATGATAACAACGGGAATATAATAAGTAAGAGAGTAACGGCATACACGATCAAGCCCGAAGAAGAAATAGCGGGGTACGAGAGCGAAGAATGTCGGTCTTATGACGGAGACAGACTGCTTGTAGTCGGGAACGAGAATATCTCATACGACGCATTCGGTAACATAACGTCATACAATGGAAAGAGCCTGCAATGGGAATACGGTAAACGCCTTATCGGGTATGGCAATACCGAGTTCACATACGACGGATACGGAAGAAGGATAAGCAAGGGTAATACCGCTTATACCTATGACAGCAACGGAAAGCTCATAAAGCAGACGGACGGAACAAGGGAGCTTGACTTCATATACGATAATGTCGGGCTTGTCGGGTTCACGTATAACGGAGCGATATATATCTACCGAAAGAATATATTCGGAGATATAACGGGCATAGTTAATAACGGGAAGGTCATAGCGGAATATGCATATGACGCCTGGGGAAAATGCGAGATAACGAAGGATTCCGACGGAATTGCGGAGTTGAACCCCTATCGTTACCG
>CANPYH010000021.1 GCA_947588325.1 uncultured Clostridia bacterium | reverse complement strand
GCATAAGCGCGTATATCTCTTTAAGTATGGCGGTAACCGTCTTGAGCGGGTCGCCGCCGTTGGATCCGTACCAGGAGAAGAGCAAGCCCCCGTCGCTGTCAATAAGCGCCGCTTTGGTGGTCGTCGAGCCTGCGTCTATGCCGAGGAAGCAGGGTCCGACGTGCTTTTCGATATCCGCAAAGGGTATCTCGACCTTGGCGTGGCGCGCGCGGAACTCCGCCAGCTCTTCGGGTGACGCGAAGAGGGGAGCGAGGCGCTGCACCTCGTGGCTTTCGAGGCTCTTCAGCTTCTCCAGGCCCTCGCGAAGTTCGTCGGCGAGGAATACCTTTTCGGCGGAGAGAGCCGCGCCGAGAGCGTTAAACACCTGCGCGTTTCCGGGGAATATAGCCTCTTCGGGTTCCAACGTCGCGACAAAGCGGTTGCCAAGCTCGGAGAGGAAGTGCAGCGGTCCGCCGAGAAAAGCGACATGCCCCTTGATAGGCTTACCGCATGCAAGTCCCGATATGGTCTGATTGACTACCGACTGAAATACGCTCGCGGCGATATCCTCTTTGGACGCGCCGTCGTTAATAAGCGGCTGAATATCCGACTTGGCGAAAACGCCGCACCGCGAGGCGATGGGGTAGATAGTCTTGTGGTTCTTTGCGTACTCGTTCAGCCCCTTTGCGTCGGTGCCTATAAGGCTCGCCATCTGGTCGATAAACGCGCCCGTACCGCCCGCGCAAGTGCCGTTCATGCGCTGCTCTACGCCGCCCTTGAGGTAGGTTATTTTAGCGTCCTCTCCGCCAAGCTCGATTGCGACGTCGGTTTGCGGTATGTAAAACTTAATCGCCTCGATACCCGCGATAACTTCCTGAATGAAGGGGATACCCAGCCAGTTGGATACCGAAATACCGCCGCTGCCCGTGACGGCGAGGGCGAATCGGTCGTACTTCTCGATGGCGCGGGAAAGGACGGTGCATATCGTGGACTTTATGTCCGAGTAGTGCCTGTCATAGCTGGAAAAGAGCGTATTGCCCCATTGGTCAATAACGGCGGTCTTTATCGTTGTGGAGCCTACGTCCAGCCCTATTCTGTATTTCTCTACGTCTTTGCTCATATGCCGAGGCGGAAAAGCGCGTAATTGCACGCTCTGCCCGCTTAAAGAACATTATAAACAAATTGCTCGGCTTTGTCAATTATTCGCGGTATAAAGCAAATTTCCGTTTGACAAAGCGCGCCTCGTATGCTATAATCCAAGGCGTATGCGGTTGTGGCGGAATTGGCAGACGCGCTAGATTCAGGTTCTAGTGGGCGACCATGCAGGTTCGATTCCTGTCAACCGCACCAGACGAAGAAGCAGACACCTCGGTGCCTGCTTCTTCGTCTATGGTGCGGGTTGACAGGAATCGAACCCTTTGCGAAGGCACTCGCTTTGTTCGCGGCGGAGAGGCACGGTGATACGGGACGAACCGAGAACATTATTGCTCAGTCATTTACCATTTAGTAAACTCCTTCGCATAAAGTCCTCTCTCGCCCGTCTGACCGCACCTCTCCGCCGCTCACTAATAAAACAGTCCTGTGGACTGTTTTTAGCGAGCGGACGAGCGATTTGTAATCGCGAAGTCGGCGTATTTGCGAATGCAAATACGCGTTCCTGTCAACCGCACCCATCCTTATTTTTTTGGACGGCTCTTTGTCGCGCACGGGTTGGTTCGTCGTTATAGGTTTTATTTTAATATAACAATGCTCGATAATCAATAATTACTTCTCGGATAGCTAACATTGACAATCCCCTCAGGCGCAACAAGTTGCGCCTGAGGGGATTGTCTTGCCAAAAACACGAAAAGCAATATAATTTATCTTGACTTATTTTTCCCGATTTAGATGAATAACTTTTGTGTTTTGCGAAATTTACATAGGTAATTATTCGCGTTTTTTAATTTCAGTGACGAAACATTGCAATACGTTTACGAAATAATATTTACTTTGTGGCAAAAATAAGTTATAATTATTCGTACGGAAGTCTACTGTTGGTTTTCCGAATCGTGATGGGGGGGGGGGTAGATGTATGGCTATAGAGAATTTATTAAAAATCGTAATTGTAGAAGACGACCCGAGTGCCGAAAAGACATTGCGTGGCTATATCAAGAGATTCGGCGAAGAACACAACTTGCGTTTTACCGTGACAACGTTCAGCGACGGAAAGCGGTTCCTCAGCGACTACGACCTGTCCGCCGATATGATTTTTATGGATATCGACCTCGGCAGTGTAAACGGCATGGAAATTGTCAAGCGGCTACGCAAGCGCGACAAGAACGTAATCGTTATTTTCGTCACCAACCTTGCTCAATACGCCGTCGAAGGGTATTCCGTGGACGCGCTCGACTTCATAGTTAAGCCCGTGACTTATTACAACTTCTCGTTGAAGTTGGGCAGGGCTATGGTGCGCATGAGTTCCCGCCGCGACAAGACCATTAAGATTATGCTTAAGTGGGGTGGGGAGGAGTATATACCCGTATCCTCGATCACCTATGTGGAGATAATGAACCATACGCTGTGCTATCACACTCTCAAAGGCGACTTTATGTCCCTCGGCAGCATGAAGCAGTTAAGCGAGCAACTTAAAGGTTATTCCTTCGCGCTTTGCAACCGATGTTATCTCGTTAACTTCCGCTATGTGGAAGGGCTGGATCAGAACGACGTTATAGTGAGCGGTACACGGCTGCAAATATCCCACTTAAAGCGCAAAGAATTCTTGCAAAAGATGAACTTCTATCTTTCCGGAGATACTTTCACGGAATGATCAACATAATATTCAACAGAATATTGTTCGTCCTCGAAATATGGGGCTCTCAATTCATCTTCGCCTGCCACCTGAGCAAACGACGTCTGTTTTGGCTGCGTATGCTCGGCTGTGTAACCGCCTCAGTCGGCGTCGCAATGCTGTTCGGCACGCCGCCCAACGCCTGGATCACCTCCGCCGTCTTTATCACCCTCTTCGTAATAATAGTCGCGCTATCCAAGCTGTGTTATAACGAGACCTGGAAAAACCTCATATTCTGCGGTATCGCGGCGTACACCGTACAGCACCTCGCATACGAATTTGCCAACCTCGTACTCACCATCACGACCAACAGCGCCAGCCCCCTTCTCGGTACATACAGCTCCGAGCTTATGGAGTTCGACGGCATGCAATGGCTGTGGAACAGTTTTTACGGCGCGATTTATCTCCTGTGCTGTTATGTAGTCGCTTGCATGGCATACTTCGCCTTCGGCGTACAGATACGCGACGAGGGCAGTCTCAGAATAAAGAACGTAAAGATACTGTTCATAGTCGCCGTCGGTCTGTTTGTGGATATTTTCCTCAACGCCTTCTTTGTATATAGCGACATATCCGCCGCCAAAGACTCGCTGACCGTCAGCCTCATGATCTACTTCTATAACTGCCTATGCTGCATACTTCTGCTTATGGTGCAGTTCGGGCTGGTCCTGCAACGACGGTTGGAGGACGAGCTTGTCACCGCAAAAATGCTTGCGCAGATGAAAGCGGACGAGTATGCCGTGTCCAAGGAGAATATCGACCTGATTAACCAGAAGTGCCACGACATGAAACACCTCATCCGCAATATAGGCGAAAACAAGCAACTCCCGCAGGACGTCGTGGAGGAGATCGAGAAGTCGGTTAATATATACGACGCCATGGTCAAGACGGGCAACGAGGTTCTCGATATAATACTGACCGAGAAGAGCCTGCGCTGCGTCGCCAACGGCGTGACTATGAGCTGTGTAGCCGACGGGGAAAAGATCTCCTTTGTCAAGGACTCCGACCTGTACGCGCTGTTCGGCAACGCTCTCGATAACGCCATAGAGGCGGTCATGAAGATAGAAGAGAAGGACAAGCGCGTCATCGGGCTGGTGCTGTACGAGCGCAACGGTTTTGTCACGCTTAACATAAACAACACCTATTCGGGAGAAATGCGCATAGTCAACGGGCTTCCCGCAACGACTAAATCCAATCGGCTTCTTCACGGCTTCGGGCTTAAGAGTATAAACCTGATTGTGGAGAAATACGGCGGGGAAGTGGGATTCTCCGCAAAGGACGGAGTGTTCAGTCTCTGTATTCTCCTGCCCATTCCAAGCGCTCACAAGCCGTCCGAACAGGAGGAGATTTTGCCGTCGAAAGGAAAAATCAAGCATAATAAAGGGAAAAACAAGCATAATTCGGCATAAAATCGATATAAATTTTTCATAAATTAAAGATAAATTTTCCATAAATTTTACCGAAAAACAGGCGAATTTTTACACGATTGCGCAGTCGTCGGGCACGAATACGAAAGCCCTATTGACTGCGTTTTCTTTTTATTTTATCATCAAAGCGAGGAAAACGTCGCTGGGTTTTTCTTAATACAAAGAAAGGAGAAGATGTTTATGAAGGTATTGAAATGTATAATTGCATCCTTACTGATCGCTGTTGCGGCCCTTCCGTTTTTTGTGGCTTGCGGCGAACCTGCGAATCCCGAATTATTCACATACGCACTTTTGGAAGAGGGCGGATATGAAGTAACGGGAGTTACGGACAAGGGGGCGACGGAACTTGTCGTTCCCGAGACGTATAAGGGCGAGAATGTCGTATCGATTGCAGAGGGTGCTTTTGAAAACTGCGTCAGTGCCACGAAGGCCGTTATTCCGACAAGCGTAAAGAGTATCGGCAAGAACGCACTGCGCGGATGCAGAGCGCTGCAATCGCTCTCTATCCCGTTCACGGGTCAGAAGGCGAATGCGGCGGCGGAAAAGAGTTTGTTCGGCTATATATTCGGACAGTCCGATTACGTCGGCGCGGCGGAGATCGTGCAGAAGTTCGGCGAGTCCGAAGCGGATAACGATACATACTACATTCCGTTATCTCTCAGACAGGTGGAATTTATGGGTACGGAGATCCCGTACGGTGCATTTTCCGCCTGCTCCATGCTGTCCTCGATAACGATCGGACCTCTGACCGTATCTATTGGGGAGGAAGCGTTCGCGGGTAATAACTTCGCTTATGTGTATGTGGACAGCAACGCAATAGCGGCAGAACTTGTCGGACCGTACGGATGCGGCGGCTTGCTCTCCAACGTTCCCGCGGTATGTATAGGTAAGGACGTAACCCGCCTCTCGGGCTATGTCGAGAGCATGGACACGAACGGCGATTGGACGAATGCGGGCAAGGAGTACACTATCTACGCGAATAACAAGTTCTATCGCTTCGAGGCTGAACAGTCCGTGCTTTCGGGAGGTCTTTCGACGGGCAGCGGCGCGACGGGCGCTAACGGCGTTCCCACGGGCGGCGGCGCGTTCGTTACGGGCTTCTATCCCAACGGCGGCGCGGGCAATTGCTCGATGACGTTTAACATTCATTCGAGCAAGGACACAACGGCGCACTTCATTTATTGCTGCGGCGCGCGTAGCACTCACAACTTCAACAAGTGCTATCGCCTCACTATAAACGGCACTGTCGTTGTTCCCGAGAACGATGTCGATCTGTCTCTTCCCGCGGGAGAGCCTTATATGTGGACGCAGTGGACGCGCTTCAACATTTGCGACATCGAGTTGAAAGCAGGGGATAACGTATTCGACATGCACTTCACGCCCGACGGACACGAGACGGCGGAAGCGTTCAGTAACGACATGTACGTCGATTACATCGAATTCGAGACCGACGCCATATTGACGTGGGTGAATTGAGGATAAGGAGGAATTGAAATGAAAAAGGTATTGAGAAAATTCATAAGTCTCGCGCTTGTTTTCGCCGTTTGCGTCCTGATGATTTTTACCACGGCATGCGGCGAACCGCCAAAGGAATGCGAGCATGATTGGGTGAAAGGTACGGAGAAAGCCGCGACCTGTACGGAAAACGGCAGCGTCGATTATACCTGTTCACTCTGCGGAAAGACCAAGACGGAGGGAATCCCCGCGCTCGGGCATGACATGCCCAAGCAGGGAACGATAACCGAAGATCCCTCTTGCGACCACATGGGAACGATGACCTATACCTGCTCGGTATGCGGCAACTCGATTACCGAGCCCATAGCCAAGACCGAACACGTGTACGATCAGTCGAATGTAACCGTACAGCCCGGTTGCTTTACCCCGGGAACACGCACAATCAGCTGCTCGGTATGCGGCGACTCGTACACCGAAACGCTCGATCCAGTCGGGCATAAAGACGACAACTACGACGGATATTGCGACGCGGAAGGCGACGGACATCAGGTATTTATCGGCGAAGTCTCCTATCCCGCAGACGCCATTACCTATGTAGGCGGACCTTGGGTCAATCCCGCGTACTTCTCCTGGTGGAGCTACGGTCTGGAAAAGGGCCCTGCCGAAGAGCCGCGTGTAATCACCATTTCCGACGAGCAGAAGCACTCCGACGGCAATTCCATCAAGATAGACTTTAACAACAGCTCGAAGTGCACACCCGATAACCCAGGCGGAGCGTATATAATCCACCTCGGTATGGATAACCTCATACACAGAGCAAGTTACACGCTTACTTTCTGGGCATATGCAAGCGAGGACTTCACGGGCACCCTTAACAAGATGTTGGATAACGACAACTACGGCCCCGGCACTTCTATGGAATCGATCAACTACGAAGCAAAATACTCGGCTGAAGAGCTTGCGGGACAGGGTTGGAAGGAAGTCAAAGTAACCTTTGTCGCTAATCCCAGCCTTCAGTATGAAGAGCGTTGCGCGTTCAGAATTGCATTCGACGTAGGAACCGAAGGCTTTGCGGGTACTCTGTACCTCGCCGACTTCAAGGTCGCTATAACCGACTACCTTCGCGTGCAGGAAGGTCTGCCTCCTCTCGGCGAGCCGACCAAGCCCGTCAACACCACTCCCGTGCTTGACGAAATTCCCGAAAAAGCGCTTGCACTGCCTTACAGCATAAGCGAAGGCGCCGTATGGACTCCGGGTCCTCTCACATTCGGACAGGGCATAGTTTCCATCGATGATCAGGTCGAGTATGCGAAGGGTGGACGCTCCATACTTATCAACACCAACAAGGCGCTTGCCGTCGGAGTTGAGTCGGGTTTCATTCTCCCCATCCCCGATCTCGAGGAAGGGAAGAGATATCAGATGAAGTTCTACGCTCAAGGCTCCGAAACGTATAACGGCGCGCTTACCAATATCTTCGCTAACCCCAACTACACGCATCAGACGGACGGCGGCGAAGTTCCCACCATGCTCGATATTATCGCGAACGTGAACATACTGACGACGCCCGAGGCAATGCTCGGTCAGGATTGGCAGGAAGTGTCTCTGACATTCACCGCTCACCCGAGAGACGGACTTTGCTCGATGCGCGTACAGATGACGCAGCAAAGCGGATATAAGGGTCAGCTGTGGCTGAGTAACTTCGTTGTCGATGACGCTCCGATTGAGGTCAAGGATACTCCCGAAGTTTCCGAGCCTGTCATTCAGGAAGTGCCGCAAAATGCTATAACCCTTCCCGACACCTTCGAGGCGTCCGCTCCTTGGCTTGCAGGTCCGGGATACTTCGGCGACGCGGTAGTTACCGTTGACAAAGAAGTCGAGTATGCAAAGGGCGGTAAGTCGATTAAGTGCGATTTCAACAAGACCGCAGGATCCGAAGTAGCCTTCTATATCGCAATGTCCGACCTTGTAGATGAGCAAAAATATACGCTGACATTCTACGCTCAGGGTTCGACTAACTTCGACGGAGCACTTAATAACATACTTGCAAATGCAAACTATTCTCATCAGACCGATCACGGCGAAGTGCCTACCATGCTGGAGCTTACCTTCGAGAATAAGGATAAGGTAACAACTCCCGCTGCGCTTAAGGATCAAGGCTGGGTAGAAGTGAAGGTAAACTTCACCGCACACCCGAAGGACAACATGTGCTCGCTCAGATTCCAATTCACCAATAACAGCGGTTGGGTTGGTTCCATGTGGCTCAGCAACTTTGTTGTCGATAAGGCAAAGGAAGAGGTTAAGGATACTCCCGAAGTTACGCAGCCCGTAGTGGACGCAATTCCCGAACATGCCATAACCCTTCCCGATACCTTCGATTATGTTGGCCCCTGGACGTCCGGTCCGGGATACTTCGGTGACGCGGTAGTCACTGTTGACAAAGAAGTCGAGTACGCAAAGGGCGGCAAATCTTTAAAGTGCGACTTTGGCAAGGCCTCCACAAGCGAAGTAGCGTTCTTCATTGCAATACCCGATCTTGTCGATGAGCAGAAGTACATTCTCACATTCTATGCACAGGGTTCCACCAACTTCGACGGAGCGTTGAGTAACATACTTGCAAACCCCAACTATTCGCACCCGATTGACGGTGGCGGCGAAGAACCGACCATGCTTGAGCTTTCTTTCGAGAACTCAGATAAGGTGGTTACCGCAGGCGCTCTCAAAGGGCAGGGCTGGACGGAGATAAAAGTACACTTCAAAGCGCACCCGAAAGACGGCAAATGCTCGCTCAGATTCCAATTCACCAATAACAGCGGTTGGGTAGGCTCCATGTGGCTCAGCAATTTTGTTGTAGAGCAGGACGCCTGATACGCAGTCGGCGCTGAATGTTCCCCGATACATTAAAATCGGAGAAGAGAAAAATAAGGAGATAATTAAATGAAGAAAGAAAAAGCAAAGATCAAAGGGAAAACCGGAACCATAGTATGGGGCGTACTCACAGGCTTCTTCGCGTTGCTGCTTGCCGCTCTCATATTCGGTACCGCGCTCGCCTTTCACTATGAGAACACGATAAACGGCTACTTCGGTCTCAAGACTACCAAAATAGTGAACAAGACGTCCACGGACGAGGACCTCGAGTATTGGAAGTCGGAATTCGTCAAGAAGGACGCCGAAGGAAAGCCCGTTATGGTCACCGAAAACAACTACACGCATCAGGCTTACGACTATGACGCGCTTTGGGAAGAGATAGATCGGGTGAACCGCCAGATAGCGACGGAAGGCTCGGTTATTCTCTGGAATAACAACAAGGGACTTCCGCTCGCGGCAGGCTCCTCGGTAAGTTTCTTCGGACAGCGCACAGCCGATTGGGTATACGTCACAGGCGGCTCGGCAAGCACCGACCCGACGGGATCCCCTTCGCTCAGAACGGTATTCTCGGACGCAGACTTCAGCGTAAACCGCACATTGTGGTCTTACTATGAGAGCTGCGGCTTTAACGGCGTGGGTACCGCCACAATCAACGAGGCGCCCTGGGATAGGGTAAAGAGTGCGGCGTCGTCCTCCTTCGCACAATACGGCGACGCGGCGATAGTGACATTCGGCAGACAGGGCGGCGAGAACAGCGACCTCAGAACGACGGGTTCGGACGGTATCGACGGTTCCTATCTCGACTTGAGCGCGGACGAAAAGACGCTGCTCGAAGAGGTGGTTAAACTCAAGAAAGCCAACACTTTCAAGAAGGTCATACTCCTCATTAACAGCGATCACGCGCTCTCCATAAAGAACATAATGCCATTTACAACCGACGTTGACGCATGCGTATGGGTAGGCTCCGCGGGCAGAGTTTCGGCGCAGGCTGTGTGCGATATCCTCTCGGGTAAAGCCAACCCCTCGGGCTCGCTCATGGATACTTACCTCTATGATAACCTGACTTCGCCTGTAATGCCCAATATGGGTGACTTCACATACGGCAATCTCGACAGCTATCACGACCTCAAAGGCCGTATACAGTGGGGCAACAGAGAGGGCAGCTACATAGTCTATGCCGAGGGCATATACAGCGGCTATCGCTACTACGAGACCCGTTACGAGGACAAGGTGTTGAACCAGGGCAGCGCGGGCAATTATAACTACTCCACCGAGGTCGCATATCCCTTCGGTTACAGCGGAAGCTACACGACCTTCTCGCTCTCCGACTTCAGGGCTTCGCGCAGCGGCGACGACTATAAGGTGTCCGTCCGCGTCACCAATACGGGCGACGTAGCGGGCAAACGCTCGGTGCAGATATACTTGCAACGCCCTTACACCGACTATGACAAACAATACGGTATCGAGAAATCGGCTGTGGAGCTTGTCGGCTTCGCAAAGACGGACGTTATCCAGCCCAAGGCGAATGCGACGGTCGAGGTCACCGTACCTGCCGAGTACTTCAGAACCTTCGACGTACAGAACAAAGGCACATACATTCTCGAGGCGGGGGACTACTACCTCACGGCGGGCGAGAACGCGCACAGTGCCGTAAACAACATTCTCGCGGCAAAGGGTAAGACCGTAGCCGACGGAATGACGGCGGAAGGCGACGCTAAACTCACCGAGAAAATCACGGTCTCCAAGGACGACTATGAGATATACTCGACTGAGAGCAACGGATTTGCCGTCAAAGAACAGCTCTCGATGGTTGATATTAACCGCTACGAGAACAAGGGAGACAACTCCGTCACCTATCTGACCCGTAAGGATTGGGAGGGCACCTTCCCCAAAGAGACCGTAAAGCTGAGCCTTAACGACAAAATGGTGGATGACCTCTCCATATGCAAAACCCCGACGGAGGACCCCGGGGCGGCGGATATGAAGTTCGAATACGGCAAGGATAACGGCTACCGTCTGGTAATGTACAGGAACGAGGACTACGACTCCGAGCTGTGGGATCTACTTCTGGATCAGATGACGCTGGAAGAACAGGTACTGCTGAACGTTTACGGCTCCCTTTCCACCCGCGCAGTCGACTCTGTCGGACTTCCGCAGACGGCGGACTATGACGGACCCATGGGACTTCGCATGTACAGACAGAACGGCACAACCACATTGTTCTGCTTCGCCAGCGCCGTATTGCAGGGCGCGACCATGAACGTACCGCTTATCGAGCGCCTCGGACAGATGTTCGGTGAGGAAATGCTCCACTCCGACTATCAGGTAGTATACGCTCCCGCTTGTAACATTCACCGCTCCGCATTCTCCGCAAGAAACAGCGAGTATTACAGCGAGGACGGCGTACTTAACGGGCTTATGGCGGCGGCGTGCGTGCGCGGCGGTCAGAGCAAGGGCGGAATACTCACCGTCAAGCACTTCGCGCTTAACGATCAGGACTATAACCGTTATGCAGTCGGCGTGTGGTGCAACGAACAGGCAGTCAGAGAGGTGTTCATACGTCCCTTCGAGTTAGCAGTCAAGGAAGGGAACACGCTTGCGATAATGACTTCGTATAACCGTACGGGCGTCGTTTGGTCTGGCGGCAACTACAACCTTCTTACCAATATAACCCGCGGCGAATGGGGCTTCAAGGGCGTGATATTCTCCGACGCCTGGTCATCCTCGGGCGTTGGCGCAATGAACTATATCGACGGTCTTATGGCGGGTAACGATATCGAGTTTACTTCGGGTAATATGGACAGCTTGAGCAAATATCTCGATTCGCCTACCGTAAAACTCCGTCTGCGCGAAAGTGCAAAACACACGCTCTACGCAATGTCACGCAGCAACACCATGAACAGCATGACTTCCAATTCCGAAATCATTCACATCACACCTTGGTGGAAGATCGTGCTGATTATCATCGACGTACTCATTGGCTTGCTCATGATAGCGGGCGCGGTGCTTGTAACGATTTTCGCACTCAAATATAAGAAGAACAAGAAGAAACAATAATTCATTTTCCTCCCCCTAATTGAAATGCCTGTCGAATGTTCGGCAGGCATTTCTCTTTGCGCGGTGCTGTTTGAGCGGTTATTATATGGTCTTGAATAACTCGGTGAGGCGGGAGGCGACGAATTGCGCGCCTTGCACGGTGAGGTGAACGCCGTCGCCCGAGCGGTAGAATTGATCGAGGTTGTCCTGCGCCTCGAAGATATTGCGAAGGTCGAGAAGGGGAAGCCCGTATTCCGCGGCAACTTCGCGCTGGATGGGGCAGATATTGTCGCGCACTACTTCGTTGGGAATTTCGAACCGATTATTCGGCAGGGTGGGCGGCGAGGTCATAACCACTACGTTTTGCGCGCCGTTGTCGAGATAGGCTTCGAGGTAGGCGGCGTATTCTTCGCGAAAAGTCTCGCTCGCTTTCTCCCAATTAAAGGAGTCGTTGGTGCCGAGCATAAATATAACCAGATCCGCCTTCGCTTCGAGACTGTCCGAATACTCGGTCGTTTCGCTGTAATGCGGGTTGTATTGCGTTCTGCAACTCGTCACCGCTCCGCCGTTAATTCCGAAGTTTTGGACGGTAACGCCGCTACCTAACATCTCCTGCAAATAGACGGGATAAGACTCGTTATGCCAGGTGTGTCCGTAGGTCAGGCTGTCGCCGATACAGGCTATTTTGCCGATCGCCGCCGCAGTCACGGTGAAGTTAAGCTCAAACGCCTTTTTGCCGTCCGACAGCACGTCGACGGATATTCTCGCGTCGCCCTCGCCGCTCTTCATGGCCACGGTGAGTTTGTCGCCGTCTACGGTAACCTCCGCAACGTTCGGAGCGTCGCTTTCCGCCGAATATGTGACTTCCGTGCCGTTAGCGTCGACGTACTCCGACAAGTCTATCTCCGCGCTCGAACACTCCGCCGAGCCTGCGAAATAGCTCTTGGTAAAACTCTCGATCCCTCCGAGCTTTTTCGCCGCGGGCGCGCACCCGACGAGGGAGACGGACACTGCCGCGACGAGCGCCGCCGAAAGCAGCAGCGTCGATACCTTTGCCGATACATTCTTCGATTTTCTCATATCTTTTCCTCCTCGGCGGATTTTACCCGCCTCAAATATTGTACCGCGCCTTGCCCTAAAAGTCAATACCCGATTTTTACAAAGCGACGTGCCGCAAAAAGAAACGGAGCGAACAATATCGTCGATACTGCTCGCTCCGTCAGGGGTGGGGAATGCCTTATTAAAAGGGATTATTTCTCCTGTTTCTTCCCGCTCTTCTTATAGCGGTCGGGGTGTTTGCGTTCGTCGAGCGTGCGCATGATAATCCAGAGCACGCCTGCCGCAACCAGCGCACAGAGTACGACGTCAATAACAATCAGCCATATTTTCCAAGGGGACATGGTAAACGTTACGTTCTGATAGGGGCCGACATTCTGCATATAGTTGCTGTTGACTACGGCATAGCAGAGGTTATGCACTGCCTGACGGATAGCCCATTGCGCGGCAGGCGAGGTCTTGTCGCCGATGGTCGGGCGCATAAAGGTCAGCCAATAGTCATTACCTGCCGCCATAGCGTTGTTGAACTGGTTAGCCTCGGGGGTCGCGGAGTCGGTGATTACCACGCCCTCGAAGCCCCATTCGCCGCGAAGTATGGTGGTGCAGAGGGTGTAGTCGAGGCTCGTCCACACGCCGCCGATATAGTTCATCGAGGTCATAATACCCGTCGCCGCCTTACGCGTCACGGTCTTGACTTCATAGCTGCTTTCGCCCGTCTTTGCGAGGTATTTCTCCTCGACAGTGCCCATCTTAACCGCCATCTCGAAGGGCTTGAGATAAAGCTCGCGGAGTGCCTGTTCGTCAAGCCAGGTCATTACCGCCACTCTGCCCGTCTCCTGATCGTTGACGGCGAAGTGCTTGATGTAGGGGGTATAGCCGCGGGAGGCTGCGCCTTGCACGACATACGCCGTCATATAACCCGAAAGGACGGCGTCCTCGCTGTAATACTCATACACGCGGCCGAGGAAGGGACTGCGGTGCAGGTTGCATGCGGGAGCGTACCAGCCGTTGGAGTTCTGCGCCATTGCCTCGTCGCCGATAGCAACGCCCATCTTCTCCGCGAGCTTGTAGTTCCAGGTAGCCGCAATCACGACTTCGGCGGGGTAGGCGCACGCCGCGCCCTTGCCGTCCGACGCGCCCGTCTTGCCTATTGCCTGGGGTCCGTCCGATTCGTTGGTAGCGCCCTTGCCGATAGCGGTGAGCTTACCCGTGTTGAACGCGCCGTATCCGAGCATGTTATCCAGCTCGCTTGAGGTGTAATCGAGCTGATTCAAAAGGAGATCCCACTGCTCGTCGTCATAGGCGAGGCCGCGCATTTCGGAGAGCTGCAAGCCGTTATCCTGATTGGAAGCGGGAGCGGCCGTGCCGTACTTTTCGGTAATCTTCGCGTCATAGTCGAAGGTGCCCTTTGCCGACTTTTCGAACTGGTCGACAACCGCTTTGGGAGCGGCTTTGCCTGCGGGTTTTTGCGTTTCCGTTGTAAGCCCGTCCTCGCGGGTGAGCTTGGTAACCGCGCCGCTTGCGCCGAACTCTCCGTCACCGTCCATATAGTCGCTGATATAATCGTATTGGTTGGTAGCGACCGTGAGGTCGGAAGCGCGTTTGCCGACATACTCGCTGTTCTCGATCGCCGCTGCCGAGTCGTCCGAATATACTATGTTCTTATCGACGGAAACGGTCTGCGAGCCCCAGGAGTCGTGAGAGTTCTTGCCGAGGAATATCTCATAGCCGCCCGCTTCGAGCACCCAGGAGCCTTTGCCCTGCGTGTAATAGCCTTTATAGTCGTAGGACGCCATATCCTCGACGGAGAAGGTTATGGAGAAGGGCGCTTCCGAGTTCTTCGCAACGGAAATTTTATCGAAAGCGACGAGGTTTTTAGCCGCTTTCTCGATCTTGCTGCCATCTTTATTATAGGGTGGATCGTAGTAGATCTGCACGACTTCTTTCGCGTCATACTCGGTGGAGGCGTTCTTAACCGTACCAGTAACGGTGACGGTGCCCGCCGCCGCGTCATATGCGACGTTTCCAAGCTCCTGCGTTACGCTGTCCGAGGTATAGGAAAGTCCGTAGCCGAAGGGGTAGACGACCGCTTCGTCGTATTCCGCTTCGTCGGTAAAGCGGGTCTCGTAGTACTTATAGCCGAGGTAGATACCCTCCGCATACTCTACGAAGTGCGCCTTATCGCCGCTCTCTTCGCCTCTGTGCGCGAAGTCGCCGTCGTTGGTGTAGTAGAAATATCCGTAGTTATTGAAGGTGGGGTCCTTGGTAAAGTCACGGTAATAAGTATCTACCAGTCTGCCCGAGGGGTTGACCGCGCCTGTGAGTATCTTACCCATGGACTCGAAGCCGCGCGAACCCGTCGTGCCTACCCAGAGGATAGCATTGACGCCCTCATCCTCTTCCAGCTCGCCGAGCTCGATGGGATTGGGGGAGTTGACGATAACGACGACTTTGTCGCAGGTCAGCTCGGCAAAAGCGAGCATTTCTTTCTCGTATGGCATAAGCTGGAGTTGGTGCGCCGCAATCTGTTTGCCTCCGTCGAAATAGGGGGTCATTTGCAGGTCGCCGCCTTCGCCGCCCTGTCTGCCTATAAACACTATCGCCGTCTTATAGTCGCCGATGAGAGAGGGGCTGTATATGTCCGACTTAAACTCGCCGACGGAAGCCGTCGCGCCGCTGAAAGTGCCGTTATTGTCCGACTTGCTCTTATATCCCTGCGCCGTCGCATAGGTGGGATCGGCGCCGTTAAGCACGTTCTCCATGGTGGTGTTGACGTCGAGG
>CANPYH010000020.1 GCA_947588325.1 uncultured Clostridia bacterium | reverse complement strand
CGAAGGCAAACACTTCGAAAGTAACATTACTAACCGAGTAACAAGTATAACAATCCCCTCAGTCACGGCGTAGCCGTGACTGAGGGGATTGTTATATAATCAATACACGTTAAGTTACATATCACCTATAAGCGGAAATTATTATATCAAATTGTACTCTTGAAAATATGGCAAATAGGCATATAAGGAAAAGTCCTGTCGGCTCATTTCCAAGCCATACAGGACTTCCCATTATGGAGAGTAGAAAACTAAATTGTGTCTTTGATTTTATCTTTTTACGCGAGCCGCATATCTCGCCAACCCAAGACTTGCGGAATCATAGTGCATATTATACTCTATCTGCCCGCCGCTATAATAGTCCCATTGGAATCCTTTTTGCACGTCGTTCCATTGTGACGAATCGCCGCCGTAATAGACGTCCTTTAAGCTCGTGCAGCCGTAGAAGGCATATGCGGGAATAGATTGCACATCGGCGCCTATATTCACCGTCGCAAGCTGCGAACAGCCGCGGAAGATCGGAGCCGAATAGCGACCTGCCTCGGCGCAGTCCGTAGCGTTCCAATTGACCGCGGTAAGAGACGTGCAGCCCGAGAAGGCATAATCGCCTATGCTTTGCACACCTCCCCCTATCGTAACCGACTGCAAATCCGCGCAACCGCTGAAAGCGTAATCGCCTATGCTCGTAACACTGCTCGGAACAGTAACCGAAGTTATGCGAAGTCCATTGAACGCATAAGCAGGTATAGCCGCCAATCCGTCTAAATCCTTAATCTCCGTCACTTCGACATCGCTCAAATATAATTCAGCCTTGCCGCCGTACAAGGGATTGGATGAACTGTTACCAAACGCAATTTCGCACCAACCCTTGAGCGACCCGAGATAGTTGACCTTGGTTATGCCCGAACAGCCCGAGAACGCATAATTGCTTATACTTGCAACCTCACTCGGAAGGGTAACGGACTTAATGCCTGCGCAATCGCGGAACGCCGAAACACCTATGTTCGTAACACTACTCGGCATATTCACCGTTTGCAAGCCCGTGCAGCCGCGGAACGCCGAATCGCCTATGCTCGTAACGCCGCTCGGGATATCGATCAACTGCAAGCCCGTGCAGCCGTAGAAGGCAAACGCGGGTATAGCCGCCAACCCGTCCGACTGCTTAATCTCCGTCACCTCGTCGCCTTTCGAATACAGCGCAGCCTTACCGCCGTATAAGGGATTGGATGAACTGTTACCGAAGGCGATACCGCACCAATCCTTGAGCGACCCGAGATAATTGACCTTGGTTATGCCAGAACAGCCCGAGAACGCGGAATTACCTACCCTGTTAACGCCCTCGGGAAGGGTAATCGAAGCAATGTGCTTGCAACCGTAGAATGTATAATGGGCTATGCTCGTTATGCCGTCGCAAAGCGTTACGTCGGTGAGGCTGTTCGGAATATAGAATGTGGACGATTTCCCGCTGCCGTAGCTTTGTTTTGTCTCCTCGAAGTAACCGATCTCCGCGGGTTTTTCCGAGCCGAAAATATAGCCAAACAGCGAAGCCTCCGTATCGTCTTGCGCGTTTATATCGCCGCCTACAAAGGGCAAAACAATCTCACGAAGATTTTTACAACCCGCAAGCGCGCCCTTATCTATACTTGTTCCGCCCGTGATTTCAAGATAGGTCAGATCTGCCTGCGGAATTGCGCTTATTGCGTCGGCAGGCAGGATAGCACGCTGCAAATTGCTGTTCTTAAACGCGTCCGTGCCCACCTGAACGCCGCTCGGTATGGTGACCTGATATACGTTCTTACCCTCGAATGCGGAGGGCGAAATAGCCGTCGTCCCCTCGCGCGGCTCGAACTCGTAGTTACTCGGCGTGGCACCCGCATAGGCATATAAAACGGTATTTATATAAACCTCGCCCTCCTGCGCGTTCAGCCAGGCGGTATTATTAAAGGCGTTTTTGCCGACATAGGTAATCGAATCGCAAAACTCCACTTCGGCAAGTTTTGCAAAACCTTCGAATTGTCCGTCCGCTATGCTTGTGCCCGAAGTAAAGGTAATTTTTTTGAGGTTATCCTTCGGCACCGAGGACAAATCCAGCGTCGGCGAAACAATCTCCTCGATGTTTATGCAGCCGTCAAACACGCCGTCTCTGACGCTGACTATGCTGTTCGGGATAACGACGGTCTTGATGGAAGTGTTACCGTAAAACGCGCCCATGCCAAGCTCCGTAACCTCTCTTCCGCGATACTCCGACGGAATGGTAACGAAAGGACTATCGCCGTTATACCCCGTTATCTGCCACTTGTTACCGTCTATCTCACGGAAGGTAAACAATGTCTCCGCCGTCGGCTTAAACTCGCCGCACTCGCACCTGTTATCCTCGCCGAATACGTGCCGAGCGGGCTCGTCGGTCTTGTCGCAACGCGTGCACTTGTGACAGTGCGTTTCGGCGGTAATCACCCAATCACCCGTAAAGTCGTGCCCTTTGGGGGCGATGGACGCCTCTTTGGTAACGGACACGCTCGGGACGTTATTGAATTGCCCGCGTTCGCTTTCGGGAATTGTATATGTTACTCTATACACGGCATTCCCCGCATCCTCACAACTTGAATCGGTTATAACCGAGCTTGAGCTGATTTGCTCCGTTTTCAACACATGTCCGCTGTTTTTCGAGCAAACGAATACAATGGATGCGGTGGAATTATCTTCGCTCCACTCCGCCTGCGCGTTGAGCGCCGACTGTTCGACGATATATGCGTGATCGGAAGTCAGTACCTCTTTGACGGTGCCGCTATACTCCCTGTCGTTGTACGTTACCGACGCTTTGTGCAAAGTATATGTACAACACTCGTCCTCGTCGGGCTCGGTAGTAATTTGTATGCCGCTGTCCAAATTAACTTTATCCTGACACTTTTCGCATGTCAATACGGCGGAAACGGAGGTATAGTCCTCACTCCAGCTCCAACTCGCCGTGTAATTATGGCTGCACGGATTGTCATTGGGATTGCATGCAAGTAGTACAACGCAAAGCGTTGCAATCATTAAGCCGATCACAAGCGCTATTATTAACCGTTTTTTGCTTTTAGCTTCCATAGTATAACCTCTGAATCATGTTTGATTGACAATTGGCAAAATTACTCAATACCCAAGGTATTTTGCGCCAAAATTGTTTGTAAGTCAAACATTTTGTGCGGTTACTCGAAATTATTTATAAATCTTAACATTGTTTTCCCAAACGGATAAATTTCCCCGCGCCTATTTTGTATATATGTAATTATCCAAAATAGGTTTATGCGAGCAGACTGCCCCTCTCGCAAAATACGAGCAGGAACCGAAACAATCCCTGCCCGCTTGCAATATTTTCCCATTGGTACAAGATAGCGGCGGCGGAACCCCGATGATTCCGCCGCCGCTATTTTCAAATTTATCTGCGTCTCTTATGTCTTTTACGACGTTTGCCGTTCCCATGATGTTGTCCAATGGGTTGGTCGGAAACAGACGCATTTTCAGCCGCGTCCGCAGCTTCAACCGTACCGTCGGCCGCCGCTTCTTCCGCACCCAACGTGCTTTCCTCGGAGATATCATCCAAATCAGGCGTTTCTTCAATGGCGGAGGCATCTTCTTCGGCGGGCATTTCTTCAGCCTGTTCCGCCTGTTCTTCGGCGGGAGCAACTTCTTCTGTCACTTCGTCTGCAGCAGCAAGTACTTCATCTATCAGCGCCTGTTCTTCGGCGGGAGCAACTTCCTCGGCGAGCATTTGTTCAGCTTGTTCCGCCTGTTCTTCGGCGGGAGCAACTTCTTCTGTTACTTCGTCCGTGGCTGTAGGTTGTGCCTCCGCTGTCTGTTCCTGTTTCTCTGCGGGCTCGTCGCTCGACGTTATATCCGTCGCGGCGGCTTCGGCAGCGTGGACTTGCAGGAACTTAGGCCCCGATCTCTTCTGGACGGTGCGTTTTGCAAGCCCTTTCTCTATCAGCTCGACAATGCCCTCGTTCGGAAGATAGTAATCCTCCGAGATGCGCTCTGTGCGAACTCCGCCCATATTTTCCATGACTGTGGCAATAAGTTCGACGGCATAGCGAATGCGTCTCTCGCCTTTCAACCGATACATGCAGGGCGTGTCCGCATAAGAGGAGCTATCGGAAACATCCTGGACTTTGTACTTGGTTTCGGCATAATCGGCGGGATTCAGCGGGAGATAGAGGCAGAGCGTGTTCCCGCGGAAAGCGAGGCGAGCGACAACGTTCTTCCCTATGCGGAAGGTTTCACGCTTCCAGCTCATTCTCGCCTTTACTCTCCTGTAGGACAACAGTTCGTTTTTGAGCGCCGTATACCAATTTTTAATTTCGTCGCGCGACTGAATATACTTCGCCGTGAAGCTCTTATTGTAACGCAGAACACCTTCATAGGATTCTTCCTCGATAACGATCGGCTCGCGCTTCCGAACAATGATTTCCTGCACGGGCTCTTCTTCCGCAGACGTCTCGGCAGACAAAATTTCTTCTTGTGCGGGCTCTTCTTCCGCAGGTTCATCCTGCGGCTCTTCGGGAGCAGGTTCTTCCTGTGAAACTTCCTCCCGTACGGGTTCTTCTTGAACAATTTCTTCTTGCACGGGTTCCTGCGGGACTTCTTCAATTGGCTCTTGTGCAGATTCGGCAACCATAATTGAGTAATATGTCGCCTTGCCCTTATACTTGATTATAACGATTGCCCTGCCCGCGTCCGCCATATTCGGCTTAATTACACACAAACCGTTAGCCGCGTCCGCTCCGGTAAGGCGCTCATACTCATCCTCGGTGAGAACGTCAAACTGCGTCAGCACTTCCGATTTGGGCCTGCGGTTATATAACGCATTTACAATCAAACCGTCGCAGGTAAATTCTTCGCCGAGAGTAAATTCCGATTTCACCGCATTGCAATCGGCGACGAGCTCAATAAGTTCGCGCGCGCCCTTTTGTTTACGCTTCTGATTGCGCACAGCCCAGATGAGGAGCACGATGGCGGCGACAAAGCACGCAGCGGCAATGGCGCAAACGACAAGTAAAACGATAAGTTCCGTTAAATTTGTGAATAGCATTTTTATTCTCCTTTTTTATTTTTTTTGATTATGATTGCCAAAACTATCAATGTTCCCAGGCAAAGCAGCAAAATGCCCGTTGCGGCGAGTAGAATGGGAAGATAAGCGATGCCGTCCATTGTAAACGCAAACGCCGAAAGCCCTTCTGCTTCGAAGACGACATAGTCGCCGTCCCGCGTAAATTCGACCGCCGCAGCTCTTCCGACGCCCTGCAACATGAAATCTTTATCTCTCCATTCTTCGGGAACGAGAACCCGAACGGTGATTTTGCCGTCCGGCAGGACTTCCGCACCGTCTTTCATAAATTTTATAGTGAATTTTTCTGAGATCTCGTCTTTCTCCCACGCCCAGAAAGTACGCGTAATATTGTCATCTGCGCGCTCTAATGCAAGTTCCAATGCGGGATCAAACCCGTCCTCGCTGTCAACAATGAGCGTCGTATTTCCGTTTTCGTCTTTTAGTTCGAGACTCGTCTTCAAAATGGTGAGCGTAGCCGTTTTCCTCTCAAACTCGCCTGTGACGTCCGAGAATATCGCCGTTACGGTATAGATTCCCGGTTCGGTCTGCCCGTTATTTTCGTATGTTACCATAATACCGTCTGACGGCGTACCGGTGATGTATATACTATGCGGGTCCCCGTCATAGGTCACTGTCCCGTTTTCAAAGGTAATGCCCACCAAATCGCGCCCGCTGTCTTCGATAGTGAGCGTTGCGGTCATGGGCGCGGGAACTTCGTAATGCGTTTCATCGTCGACGGTGAATGTCGCCGTCACGGTATAAGAGCCTACCTCAATGCGCCCGTTGCCCGAATATGTCACATTTACGCCCGCGGGAAGGTCGCCGCCGACCAGAATGTCATGCGCCCTGCCGTCATACCTGAAGGACTTATCCTCAAACGTTACGCCCTCCATATTATAAGCCGCCTTAACAATAGTGAGCGTTGCGGTCATGGGCGCGGGTATTTCGTAGTGGTCGGCGTCCACCGCAAACGTCGCCGTCACTTCGTATTCCCCTACTTCGACATATTCATTATCCGTGTAGGTCACATTAACGCCTTCGGGAAGTCCTTGGACTTCCAGGCTGTGCTTTGCCCCATCGTATGTAAACGTTTTATCATCGAACTTAACGTCCGACATATCAAACCTTATCTTCGTAATGGTGAGCTTTGCCTCTTTTCTCGCGACTTCTCCATCGTTGTCAGAGATTATCGCCGTCACGGTATAAACATTCGGCTCAATGGCTCCAATCTCGCCGTTATACCCGTTATTTCCCTCATACGTCACAGAGTAACCTTCGGGCAGAACGCCGTCGATTGTGAGTTTATGCGGCTGTCCGTCGTATTCCACGGTCTTATCTTTAAATTCGATACCATCAAGTGTGGGTTCTTCCGATCCTTGAATCACAACAAGGTAGTATGCGACCGTCTCGCCTGTGCCTTCAAAGAGGAACGGATCGTTGAGGGTAACTATAATGCCATAGTAGCCCGCATCGGAAATGGTATTCTCCCACTCCTCCCCGATGAAGTCGGCACGGCTATTAGGAGCGGAGGCAAGTTTGATGATGGAATAAGTCGCTTCCATAGCGGTCGGCCGTTCTTCCGCAAAGAGCGTATCGAGGGTGAACGACGTGGCGTCGTAAGACAGCGTAAGCGTCTCGCGAATATCCGTACCGCTCGCAGTGTGTTCGGTATCTATAAACGTAGGATAAGCCTTTTCGCGGTCAAAGCCTGCATACAGGGTGACGACGACATAGTAGTTGTCGCCGTGCGACTCTCCCGCCTCGGGAACCCAGGTGGTATTTTCGGGGTTGGTGAGACGAAGCAGAACGTCGTATACGCCGGGCTCGATGATATCGGCAGTCCACGCCTCTTTCTCTGAGGCTTTGGGAATAGTTGCGCCCTCATCGAAGTCGTGCAGGTGGTAACCCACGACCTCATAGTCGCCGTCGATGGGAGCTACAAACTCATAGGGCGGTTCTGCTTCTTTGGGCTCATAAGAGTTCCTCGGAACGGTGACGGGACTCTTATCGATGTTGACTTCGAAGGTGAGCGTTGTGGTCTTGTTAGCCTCATAGCCGCCGCGCTTTGCCCAAAATTCGTCGAGCGACCACTCGTCCACAAGGAATTTCGCTTTTTCGTCTATGGTCGGAATGCCTCTCCACCAGACATAACCCTCCGCAGGCGTGATGGACACGATATACGTACCGGCATTTTTGATCTCGGTGACTGCTTTTTCGTTCCGTGTGATGGTATAGTTGATAGAACTCGAAGAGAATACCCCGCCGAATATATCCTCAATGGTAAATGGCGCGCCGGTATAGGTATACGTCAGCACCTCGGAGTTGAATATCGCAAGGGGAGCGTCAAACGTGATGGGAATTTCCTCTCCGTTCGGCCCCTCTTCATGGAGCGATCCCCATTGCGTCTCGGCCGCTCCGTCGAAGATAAAGAGGTCGACTCCGGTTTTGTAGACATATCTGCTGACGACATCGTTATTCTCTTCGTACATCGTATAATAGTAGCCGTCATTATAACCCGAAGCCCCTTCCCATTCGAGGTTGGGCGTGTATTTATTTATATCCTCAAGATAGTCATCATTGGGGTTCGGATACTTCGGGTCGTTGAGTTTAAGCTTGATATTATAGAACCCCACCGCGCAAGGAAGCCCTTCCGCCGTGTATTCGGCGTGTTCCGAATCCCAATAGCCATAACTCATGACATCGATGTAGGGATTATCCGCAAACAAGGAGAAACCCTGCCCGGTGTACTGCATGGAATAGATGTTGGAAAGCGGAACTTTGCGGGGCTCGATGTGGAGTATAAAGGTGAACGTATCATCGAAGTCCGCGTTCTCGTCCACGCGCATGCCGTTGTAAACGCCCGACCAATAGTATTTATAGCTATCTAAGCCGCTTTCCGAAAACCTCACCGTTATGCGGTAATAACCCGCGTCGTAGGGCACATAGTCCGCCCCGTCGGGAGCGTATTTCATCTTATCGTAATCATTCCACCCCACGGAGGAGCTGTATGTGTCGGGTGTCCATCTCCACTCTTTATCGGCGTAATCGAGCCCTCTCCACGCCTCGTACTCAACGTCCATCGCGTAGCTCTTGAAGTTTTCGAAGATACGGCTTGCGGGGAATCCGTTGTAATCGAACGTGACCGTAAGCATGGGAACTCTCCACGAGCTGTCCGCTCCGGGCACGGCGTTCATCGTGTCCTCGTCGTTGGTGATTACGCCGATGTTCTGGAAAGTGGGCACGTCAAAATCGACACGGCTCTCGCGTACTTCCGATTTGTTCTTCAATGTGATGGCAAACGGCATGGTGAAGAATCTCTGCACAACGGCGCCACGGGCACCGCCTTCATCGAACTTTTCGTCCCACCACCAGCGATTCCAACGGGTCTCTGTTTCGAAATCCCCGTAGGGGAAGTAGAAATCATCGCCATACCCGGAATACTCAATCGGCATGCGGAGTTCTCCGGGCTCGCCGCCCGTCTCGGTGATACCCTGTACGTAGGATGCATCATACACCGCGGCATAGTGCAGTTGCACAAGGTTTTGAATGTCCTTACTGTTGACGTAGCCGCCCGCCCATCCGCCGATAAACTTGGTGAATTCGTTCATTCTTTCCTCGGCGGCCGCGCTTGTAACGGGCTGTTCGCCGAAGTACCAATCTCCCTTGGGAAGAGTGGCGTTTTCGTCGTAGTACCATCCGTCTGCGGCAATCGACCAGGTGATGCGTTTGGAAATGGTATTGATCTGCTGCACCGTATTGTCGCTGATATACCCGAACCATACGGGCGCGTTGTTGTCGTACTTCCTATCGAAATTCGCCCATTCCGTTGTAGTCGTTGCCTTGACGAAACGAGCGTCCATTCCATAGAGGAAGGTCCGGGTCTCGGTTTTCTGCAACTTTTCGCCCGTTGTATCGTACGTCAGAAAATTCACCGTGATTTCATAAGTCAGGTAAGGCGTATAGTCGTAGCTCGCGTCTTTGCCGCGGCCGGCGTCGCCCGCCCGCTCGTCAAAGCCCAGATCCTCCTTCTCCACATGAACGGGGAAAACGTTGTAGTTGGGCTCATATTGCTCCTTTTGCCCGCTTTCGTAATACTTGGCCGCATACATCAGATAATGCTCAAAAGAGGTGCGCGAGGGTGCGATGAGGAAGAAGTTCTTTTTGCCCGCCGTGTAAACCGTATTGTTCACGGTATCCGCGTCGGCTTCCTGCCCGAAGGCATTAAGTCCAATGTCCGCGTCATCGGGGAGATACACGGTCTGCAAATGTGAAGAGAAACGGAATGCCGAGGCGCCGATCTTAGCTATGCGGTCGGGAATGTCGATGACCGTGATATACGTATTCTGGAATGCGTTGGGACCGATTTCCATCGTTTCATGATAGCCGAAGTCAAAGGAATTGACATAGTCATCCGCATCGTTTTTTGCCATTGCAGGCATGGAAACCAGCGTTTGATAGCGCGACAGCTTCTCCTCGGTGAGAGGAAGATAGCTGACTTCCGTTCCCGAAGTGAATCCTTCCTGCCATTGGTCGGCATCGGGGATCTTTTTCTCGTCCATATCGGGCATGAGGTTGATAAAGAGATATTGCTCGCACTCGCCTGCGGTAAATTTGACGGCGAAATTCCTGCCGTGCTTCTGCCCGCCGCCATAGAGATCGCTATCGGAAAACACATTTTCCAAACGAAGCGTAAATTCGAAAAATCCCTCGGTATCGATATCCTGCGGGTTTTGCATATGGAAGTAATTGCTTACGTCCATGCCGTTGACATCCATGATTGCCCAATCGATATCCTGTGAGCGCAATATCTCCCCGTTGGCGGCAAGCGCCTTTACTCTGAACTTGAGTTCACATGTCTTGTCATACCGCACGATCGAGGGATATCGCAAATCGAGATAATATGAATCTGTGACCCTTTTAAGCAACAGGGCGTCGTTTTGAACAGGCTTCCAATCTTCGCTATCCGATGTTAAACTGATATTCTGTTCAACCGATATCGAGACTGCCGCCTGCTCCTTTGCGGGCGTGATGACGAGGAAAAGCATTTGAGCATAATCGCTGGTTATCTCATCATCGGCGGGTTGGGCAATATAATATGTGCCCTTTTGTAATGTGTTCCCTTCGATTTTTAACAGATGGTCGGCTCCGCCGCTTATGCTGAGTCCATCGACATCTTCGAGAAACGCAATTGCATCGCCCGTTATCGCCGTTTTTGCCTTCGACCCTACATACTCTTTGTTGGAATAGTTGGTTTCGTTAAATTTACCGCTCCCGAACAGTGCTATTTGCGGCTTCGTGTCCCCTGCGGCGGCCGCGTAGTAACCGCCCGCAAAATACGCGCAAAGGTCAAATTCGAACGGCACTTCGATTTTAATGTAACGGGTACTCCCCTGCTTGAGCTGCATACGCGATTTATATTCAACATCGTTGATATTGACCGATACGGCGGTTTGAGTGTTACCTCCCTTCTCAGTGACGCGAACTACACCGCCGGTCGCTTCGAGTTCGGCCTTTATTCCGCTCTTATCTCCTTTTTCAACGGTTGTCAATGCCGCCGAATCAAAGTTCGCGCTATCTTCATACTGCCCCTCGGTTGAACTTTTTTCGAAATCGTTTTCACTGTCTGTGCTGCCGTTTTTATCCGTACCGTTGACGTCAAACACATAGCTCCCTTCGGGAATCCCGACGCCCTTGTTGTATTCACCGTCCGACCCTTGCGCATAATAGACTGTTGTGTCGGAGGGTGTAGAAGAAGCGCTCTTGTCCCCGTTGAACGTACCCATTTGATTGGGCTTTTCGGGATCGGTCAGAGATAAAGAACCGACATTTGTTTGACTGTCCCACGCCTTGGTCGGAATCCACTCCGATGCGTAGCTGTCTTTCCACTCTCCCACCGCGGTCAAACCGTTTTTCCACCATTCATAGTACCTTTCGGCGCTCGATTGCGTGAAGTAGGAATATGCATAGTTATTGGTATAGAGCGCGCCGTCCGCACCGACCGTGTAAAAGAAGGGCGCCGACGCCGTCTTTTCATCGGCAATGTAGAACTTTTCGAGCGAAGAAGCGCCCTGGAACACGCGCGCGCCGTCCTCCAGATAGACACCGGCTGACAGGGAGATCTCTTTTAGCTCGGTGCAGTTTTCAAAGGTGAGAGGATACAAATGCAAAACTTGCGATCTGCCTGTGCAGAAGTAAACGCTCTGTAAGTTCTGAGACTTGGAGAGAAGACCGCCTTGTAACTTGGGGCGGTTTGCATTGCTTTCCGACGCCGTGCCATTGAAAATGTTTACAACGTCGGGCATGACGACGAGGTTTTTATATGCCGCGCTCGACTCACCCTTAAAGAGGTACTCGGTGTAGCGATAGGTGGGCTCGCCGTCCTCGAAATTACCGTCGCTGTCCTTATCAATCCAGACATTGGACGGAAGAACGAGGGTCGTGACATCGCTCCCCGTTTTCGACTTGAACTCGGTAAATGTCGCCGTTTCGCCGTCTGCACGCGCAAACGGAGAGTTATTATCGAATGTAAAACGCTCCTTCCCTTTGATCTGCCAATATACCGAGAGCGGCATATTGATGTCGACGATGGAGAGAGAACAATCGTAAAAAGCATCCTGTGCAACATAGCGCACGGGGACACCGTTATGCGTCGCCGGAATGTTTATGACGAGCTTTTCCACGCCGTTCGTTTTGAGGTCTTTAAGCTCCGTATTTTTGATCCCCGTGATAAATGCGTATTCCGCTTCGGGAGGTCTGTCGGGTTTATATCCCCACCCATAAACGCCGTTTCCGCCGCTTGTGTCCTCAGCGCTTACTCTGTAAGCGAGTGACGAAACATAGTTGAATTCAAAGTCGTTTTCGGAAAGCTCGGCAATTTCGTTGGAATTCGTACCCCATTTTATAGCCGGCAGTCCTACGCCCAATACGAGCGACAGCGTCATTACAAGCACAAGTACACTGACAACGAGTACACCGACAATATTTTTTCTGTTTGATGTTTTCATTTTCGATAAAGCCTCCCTGAAAGAAACAAATCACTTCCGTTTTTCTTTATCAAGAAATTCAAGACCATAGAATAAGCTATTCTATGGACATGTGGCGTGTGAAATATTCGTCTGTTGCGGCGAAAGTTGTTAAGATTTGTAAATAATCACGGGAAATAACGCAAAATGTTTGACATATAATACAATCTGACGTAAATTTGACGAAAATGGTTGACAAATAGAATAACGTGAGGTACGCAAAGAGAAACTTCGGTACATAAAATAGCTTATTCTATGTACCAAGGTGCGACGGAAAAAACCGCCGCTTTTTTATTTTAAGCGCCTTGACTATATGCCGAAAAGCCGTCCTACCCTGTTCATCATTTCCGTCTTATGTTCGAGCAGCGAATGGGCGTATCTTTTAAGCGTTATCGTCGGATTCTTATGACCCAAAATCTCCGAGAGCGTCCTGACATCCATTCCGACTTCGAGCGCTCTCGTCGCAAAGGTGTGTCTTAACGAATGAAAGCCCTTTCGCTCGATACGGAGTTTTTTGAGTACGCGCTCAAAGGAGCGTTGATACGCTCGGATTTGTGCCCCGTATTCGCTTTTTGCCGCGACTATAAACCGCGATCCCGTCTGTTTTTTCAGCCGTTTAAGCTCGCCGACTATCTGTTTTGGAAGAGGAATTACCCGCTCCGAACTTTGCGTTTTAGTCGTGTCGAAAACCTTTTTGTAATGTCCCTCTTCCCAACTGTCAAAGCAGGACTTCGAGACCGTCATCGTCCCCTTTTGAAAGTCGATATCTTCCCAAGTAAGCGCGAGAAGTTCTCCGATCCGAAGCCCCGTATAGAGGGAAAGCACGATACCGAAGAGGTAGGGCGTGTTATGCGTCAAAACGTATCGCTCGATTTTCCGTTGCTCATCTTTGGCGAAGCAGGCTACCTTTTTTTCCCTTGCCTTCGGTCGGACTATTGCGTCCGTGAATTGTCTATGCGCGATCCCGAGCGCAACCGCCTTACGCAACGAAGATTTCAGGACGAACAGCACGCCGTTCACCGTGCTTGCCGAAAGACCTCGTTCGATGAGCGAAGCGGAAAATTTTTGCAATTCCACCGCCGACAGTTCGTCCACATCTTTTTCACCGAGCGCGGGAAGGATGTATTTCTCCGCCGACAAGCGATACTTCCGATATGTCCGCTCTTTGGTCGAAGGTTTGACGTAAAACTCCAACCATTCATTCAACCACTCTTTGTACTTCATATTGCCCTCCGAATTTACATGTTTTTTTACATTTTACCGCAAACTGTCCGTAAATTCATTTTTCGGAAGATTATAAAGTACAAAAAAAGCGGGGAAATAATTCCTCGCTGATATGTTGGATCATAAAAGAGGCTGAATGATATAATAATCCTCTCCGTATACGCACAATGATACGGTGTGAGCGTAAGCAAATACCCCTAACCTATCCTGTAATATTTCGTTGCACGGCCTGTGCCTTCGCGGCATAACTCTTTCATCGCCACGAGTTTTCGCAAACCGCCCTCTACCGAACTGATACTGAGAGAGGGACAGAGATCCATAATATCCTGTTTGGTGAATCTACCTATCTTCTGCATTGTCGCGCGCCGCACAGTCGCAAGCGCCGAAACGTTACCCTGTACCAATTCGAACCTATCATCCAAGTCCTTATATGCGGCAAGAATAATCCCGAGCAAATACTTAATGAACGGCGTAGCGTCGTCTGCGCCCTCGTGCCAGCCCGTCTGTCCACGCAGAAGCGCTTCGTAATACAAATCTTTGTTTTGTGCAATCTTCGCTTCGAGCGAGATATACTTACCCACGCTAAACCCGCTCCGATACAACAAAAGCGTAGTGAGCAAACGGCTGATTCGTCCGTTGCCGTCGTTGAAGGGGTGTATGCAGAGGAAGTCGTGAATAAACACGGGTATGACGATAAGCGACTCCATTTCATTATTCCCTACAACCCTGTTATACTCCTCGCATATTCGATCGAGTGCCAGAGGCGTTTCGATGGGAGATAACGGCGTAAACAGCGTCTCCGTGCGCCCGTCGTTATATGTCGCGGCGATATAGTTCTGCACGTTCTTCGTCCGACCCGCATACGGATTATTCGTGTGCCCGTACATCACTTTGTGCAGCTGTAAAATGTAGTTTTGCGTAATGGGTATTACATCGAAGTTGTCGTGGATAATCTTCAATGCGTCCCGATACCCCGCTATTTCCTCCTCGGCGCGGCTTTTGGGCGTAGTCTTTTCCAATGCAAGCTGTCTTATCCTGGTATTCGTCGTCACTATCCCCTCAATCGCGTTGGAAGATTCGGTACTTTGTATTTTCGCTATCTCCACCAACTTATTGAGCTTTTCCGGCTGCTGTTTCAGGCACAACTCCTCTTTCCCCGCCTCTCTGTGAATGGCGGCGACCAGCCCCAATATGTCGCTGTCCCACTTCATGCCCTTGATAGCCGAGTAATTAAATTCCCGCATTTCCCTTACCTCCTTGTGTTTTCCCTTATATTATAGCCAAATTTAAGGGCAAAGTCAATCCATTTACGCAAAAATTCCAGCCCCAATCATTCGTCGCACTCGCCGCTTAACAAAAAACGCTAACTCACCCACTATAAAAACAGAGATACGCAATGTACCTCTGCTTTTTTCGGTATACATATGAAGCGACGCACACATATCAGAATTCTACTGTAAATTTACTGCCTTCACCCAATACGCTTTCCACTCCGATCTTCCAGCCGGATTTTTGACAGATTTTTTTTGCGACGGCAAGTCCCAAGCCAAAGCCGCCGTTTTTGCCGCCATGCGATTTATCCACCGTAAAGAAGCGTGAAAAAACCTTACTCATATTTTCCTCGGCAATGCCGATGCCCGTATCTTCCACTTTCAGCCCGCGATAGTTCAGCGTTATCGTAATGCTCCCGCCGTCTTTGTTGTATTTGATTGCGTTCCGCACCAAATTTCCGAAAATTTCGGTAAGCCTCTCGTGACGGCTCATGATCATTACATTGTCGTCGATGTGTTCTATTATCGTGATATTCCGCTTATCGGCTTCGGGTTTTAAGGCGAAGATCATTTCCCGCGCGAGTGCCGAAAAGTTCACTTCGTAGGCGGGCAAGTCATCGCTGTCAAGTTTGCTGTAATTGATAATGCAGGCAATCAGGCTTGAAAGCCGCTCGCTCTGCGCGAGTATCGTAGAGTACGCAACGTCTTTTTGCTCGTCCGTCATACCGCCCGCGCCCAAAAGTTCGGCATAGCCGCGAATGGAAGTGAGCGGCGTATTCATTTCATGCGTGACGTTGGAAATAAATTCGTCTTTCGAGCTTTGTGCGCGCTCCACAAGTTCTTTTTCCGTCTTGATTTCGTCCATTTGGCGGGCAATATTGCGGTTACGTTCGTTTAAGATTTCGGCAACCGGCGCAAGTTCCGAATATTTGCTCTTAACCTTGCCGCCCGCCGACGCTTCTTTGGTCAGGGCTTTTACAGGGGACAAAATGAAGTGAGTAGCGATAAAGGCAAATATGACACAAATTACGACCATTATTACCGCGAATTGCAAAAAACTCGGGAGTATAGAAACGAAAATAGTCCAGAAAGAATCGGTCGGCACGGCAATACGAACAAGATAACTCTCAAAGTTCTTGCAGTAATATACCATGTTTTTGCCGAGTGTGGAACTTGACCGCACGGCAAAGCCCTCGCCGTGGAAGATTGCGTCTTTGATTTCTTCGCGTTCCCCGTGATTTTCGAGATCGCCTTCCGCCTCGCTGTCACCGAGGACGTTCCCCTGCGCGTCCATGATTGTGACGCGCGCGCCGTTCAGCTTTTTCGAAAACGCCTTTGCGCCTGCTTCGTCATGC
>CANPYH010000019.1 GCA_947588325.1 uncultured Clostridia bacterium | reverse complement strand
GTATTTCGCGCCGAGTATCGCCTCGTATACGTCGGAGAGTACTTTGCGGTGAGCATGAGACTGTCTGCTCTCTCCCTCGCCGAACAGAATAAACTTGTCCAGTCCCATTGCCGTGACGCATTCTTCCAGCGGACGGAGACTGACTATGAGCGAACGCTTAACCGTCATATTTCCCTCGCTCTCTCCTACGCGGTATAGCGTCTCCGCAACGATGAGTCCGAGCACTTCGTCGCCTAAAAATTCCAATCTGTCGTAAGACTCCGTGCGATGCTCGTTTGCATACGACGAATGAATAAATGCGCGCTCAAGCAATCTCTTGTCCTTGAACGCGTATTTAATTATTCTCTCTATTTCCGTGAGGTTCATTTGTTTTCGGCAACCTCGCGTTCAATAGCGCTTATTACGTTACCTTCGTGAATGCGAAGTATTCTCTTTGCGGAATTAAGTATAGCCACGGCGGTAGACGCTCCGTGCGCCTTTATGACGCATTTCTTTATTCCGAGGAAAGGACCTCCGCCATAGTTGTTGAAATCGAGCTGGTGTTTGAGTTTACGGAGAGCTTTCTTCATAAACAAATAACCTATTTTTGCCGAGAAGGACGACTCAACATTTTTCTTGAACATAGCGAGTACATCGGCAGCCGCTCCCTCGCTGCTCTTTATGAGTATGTTACCGTTATACCCGTCGCACACAATTACGTCGTATGTTCCGTCAAGAGCGTTGCGCGCTTCCATATTGCCCAAGAAGTTGAGGTTTGCCGCCTTAATCAAAGGATAAGCCGCGCGTACAAGCGCGTTCCCCTTATGTTCCTCGGGACCTACGCTGAGCAGAGCGACGGTGGGGCGCTCCTTGCCCGTTTCCGCGCTCATATACGCGCTGCCCATAACGGCGAATTGACAGAGCCACTCGGGGTGACAATCGACGTTGGCGCCGCTGTCGGCTATACAGACGGTGCCGCCCGTAACGGTGGGAAGCTGGGAGAGAAGCGTCGGACGGTACACCCCGGGGATACGTCCGATGATAAGAGATCCGCCCGTAAGCACGGCGCCCGTATTACCCGTAGATATCATTCCGATTGCGTCGGCGTCGTCTTTAAGCAAATAGAAAGACTTGACCATGGAAGATTCCTTCTTGGTCTTTATCGCCGTCGTAGGCGACTCTTCGTTTCCGATTACGTCCGCTGCGGGAAAGATATCGAGGGCGGAAGTACTTGCGTTTTCACGTTCTACGACCGATTCAATTTGCTCTTTGTCGCCTACAAGGCTGATTTTAATGTCGGGTAAGGCCTTAAGGGACATCAACGCGCCCTTAATGACCTCTTCCGCACTGTCTCCGCCCATCGCGTCTATTACGATCCTTGACATTTTTCACCTTAAACAAATGACCCTTAACATTTTGATAAGGGTCATTACTCGAATCATTTCTTTTCTTCTTTCTGCTCTATAACCTGAACTCCGTCATAATATCCGCACTTCGGGCAAATATTATGAGACTTTTTAAGTTCGTGGCACTGAGGACACTCAACGAGCGTAACCGGTTGTACTTTCCACTGAGCGTATCTCGTACTGCTTCTCTGTTTCGATTGCTTTCTCTTGGGTACTGCCATACTACACGCACCTCCTTATTGTCACTTGCCGCTATATTATATTAAAATGCAAACGAGTTGTCAATCATTTTAGCCTTTAATTTTAGTACATCCTACTTTTTTTTGGGTTTTGCCTCGCGAGCGGGAGTATCTGCGCCGCAAGCGTGTCTGCTTTCGAGAACTTTAAGCACCTCGTCATACGTTATTCCGCAATCCTGCATCAGCACGAACAAGTGATAGAACAAGTCGGCAATCTCGTTTGAAAGCTCGTTATTGTCATGCTTCATTGCGGCAATAACCGTTTCCGTGGACTCCTCTCCTACTTTTTTACAGATCTTCTCCGTGCCCTTGTCGAGAAGGTAGTTGGTATAAGATCCCTCTTGCGGGTGAGCCGCTCTGTCCTTTATTGTATCGTTTAACACGCGAAGAGTACGAACGTTACCGGGCTTATCGCCGAATGTCTTGATGAGATTGAAGAAGCAGGAGCGATTGCCCGTATGGCAGGCTATTCCGCCCACTTGATCCACTTCGAGGAGCAGACTGTCATTGTCGCAGTCGGCGTAGATAGCGACTACTTTCTGGAAATGACCGCTCTCTTCGCCCTTGTGCCAGAGCTTTTTGCGGCTACGCGAGTAGTAGTGCGCCTCTCCCGTCTCTAAAGTTTTCAAGAATGCCTCTTCGTTCATGTACGCCTGCATAAGCACTTCGTTGGTTATTGCGTCAACGGTTATCGCGGGGATAAGTCCGTCCGCATTGTATTTCAATTCATACATAATTTTATTGCCTCTCTTAAATCGATTTTTCCTTCATAATATGCCTTACCGATAATAGCGCCGTAAATGCCGAGTGCTTTCAGCGATTTTATGTCGTCGATATCCTTCACACCGCCGCTCGCTATAACGTTAGACTTAAGTTTATCGGTTAGTTCTGCCGTCGCCGCGGCGTTTGCGCCCGTAAGCATTCCGTCGCGCGATACGTCGGTATACAGAAAGTACTTCGCGCCGTAACCGCACAGCACCTTTCCGAGGTCTGTAGGGGTTATCTCCGAAGTTTCTTTCCAGCCACGAACCGCCACTTTACCGTTCTTTACGTCCAGGCCGCAAACTATGCTTTCGGGCCCGAACTCGGCGATCAGCTCGCCCGCCTTTTCGGGCTGTTCGGCGCACATGGTTCCGAGTATAACCCGCTTTGCGCCGCTGTCCAATACGGCTTTAATCCTCTCGCGCGAACGAACGCCGCCGCCCGTCTCGATTTTAAGCGATGTTTTTGCGGCAATCTTTTCGATAATCTTCAGGTTGTCGCCGTAGCCCGCCGCGCCGTTCAGGTCTACTATATGGACCCACTCCGCCCCGACTTCTTCGAATTTCTCTGCCATGGCAAGCGGTTCGCCGTACACGGTTATTTTGTCATACTCGCCTTTAAGCAGGCGTACCGCCCTGCCGTCGTATATGTCTATTGCGGGAAAGAGTATCATTCGAGCGAACCTTTTGTGCTGAGCACTTTATCCGTCACGACGCGCGACGCGGCGCCTATCGCCCTTGCGAAAGACTTGAATATTGCCTCGCACATGTGATGCGTATTGGAGCCGCGAAGCAGGTCAATGTGCAGGTTAATCATGCCGTAAGAACATACGGCTCTGAAAAATTCCTCTGTAAGGTCGGAATCGTAATTCCCTATATAACCCGAAAGATGTCCCGCGTTATAAACGAGAAAGCTCCTGCCCGAAAGGTCTATAACGCTTCTTGCGAGCGAGTCGTCCATCGGAACGTACTCGCATGCAAAGCGCGCTATACCCTTCTTATCCCCGAGCGCCTCTTCGAACAGTTTACCTATAACAATACCGATATCTTCGACGGTGTGATGCCCGTCCACATTAAGATCCCCCTTGCACTTGACGGTGAGATCCATTCCCCCATGCACGGCTATAATGCTGAGCATGTGGTCGAAAAATCCGATACCCGTATCGATATCCGCTACTCCGTTTCCGTCGAGATCGAGTTTTGCGTAGATGTCCGTTTCTTTTGTTTTACGAACCGTTTCGGCTGTTCTCATATCATTTCTCCTCGAAGCGCACGCGTATAGAGTTTGCATGCGCTGTCAGTCCCTCCGCTTCCGCGAGAGATATAATGTCGCTTGCCGCATCTTTCAATGCGTTTTCGTCGTATTCTATAAGGCTTATACGCTTAATAAAGTTGCTTACCCCGAGCGCGGAGAAGTATCTTGCCGTACCGCAATTGGGCAGTACATGGTTAGTCCCCGCATAGTAGTCCCCGAGCGGTTCGGGAGACCAGTGTCCGAGAAACACAGCGCCTGCATTCCTGACGAGCGGAAGGAGCTTTTCGGGCTCTTCTACGCACAGTTCGAGGTGCTCGGGAGCAATGCTGTTGGATATGTCTATACATTCTTCGATAGTGTTCGCAACTATTATCGTGCCGTAAGAATCCACGGACTTGCCCGCAATGTCTTTTTTGGGCAGACGGGCAAGCTGTGCGCTGACCTCTTCGCTGACTTCTTCGGCGAGTTTACTGTCCGTCGTTACAAGTACGCTCATAGCCGTTTCGTCATGCTCCGCCTGTGAGAGCAGATCTGCGGCGAGGAATTTCTTATCTGCAGAGCCGTCGGCGACGATCAATATCTCGCTTGGTCCGGCTATCATATCTATACCTGCCGCGCCGTATATCAGCTTCTTTGCCTCGGCTACGTACATGTTGCCCGGACCGCAGATAACGTCGCACTTCGGTACGCTTTCGGTGCCGTATGCCATAGCCGCTATCGCCTGCGCTCCGCCTATTTTGAATATCTCCTTAACTCCGCACTCTGCGGCGGCTACAATTGTGAGCGGGCTTGCTCCGGGCGTGCACATAACTATGTCCGTTACTCCCGCAACGCGGGCGGGCACGGCTGCCATAAGTACCGAGCTGGGATAGGACGCCTTGCCCCCCGGAACATAAATTCCCGCGCGGGTCACGGGTCTTATCATATACCCCTTTTTGCCGCCCTTGACGCTCTCCGTAAGCTCACCTTTCAGCAGTTGCTTTTTGTGGTAGTTCTCGATGTTCCGCTTGGCGTTGCGAAGGGCGTTAAGCAGCGACTCGGGCATGGCGGAATACGCCTCTGCTATTTCCGCTTCCGAGATTTTTACCGTCTCTGCCGTGAGAGTTACCCTGTCGAAACGTGCGGCGTAGTCGAATAACGCCTTATCACCATTCTCCCGCACATTGTTAATAATTTCCTGCACGCGCTCTCTGATGTCGTCGGAGAGAGTGCGGGTGCGGGAAAATACCCTTTTAAGTCCCTTTTCTTTATCGAATATTTTCATATCAGCCAATATTTCCTTTAATAGTTTCCAGCAGTTCGAGCAGTCCTTTTTTGGTTTTGAGGCTTACTCTGTTTACGACCAGTCTCGCACTGCATGAGCATACTTCTTCGAGAACGGAAAGTCCGTTCGCTTCGAGCGTCTTCCCGCTTTCGACAATGTCCACGATAACATCCGAAAGTCCCATTACGGGAGCGAGTTCGACCGAGCCGTTGAGTTTTATTATATCCACCGTTTTTCCGCGAGCGCCGAAGTATTCCCGAGTTATTCTCTCGTATTTGGTGCCGACGCGTAGTATTCCCCCCGCTTTTTGGAGGGAGTCGGGATACCCGCAAACGCACATGCGGCATTTACCGAATTTCAGGTCGAGCATTTCGTATATGTCTTTATCCGCTTCGAGGAGGGTGTCCTTCCCGACTACGCCGAAGTCGGCTACTCCGCGCTCTATGTAAGTCGGTACGTCGCTGGGCTTGACAAAGACAAATTTATATTCGCCGCTGTCGTCGAACAAAACGAGCTTTCTCGTCTCGACTTTGAGGTCGTCGAGTTTAAGACCGCACTTCTCCAGCAGTTCTACCGACTTCTCCGCCAAACGTCCTTTTGCCAATGCTACCGTTATCATTGCTTATCCCCCTTCGACGCGAAGTTCAACTCAATCGGACCGCCGTCAAAAAGTATTGCTCTCGTTATCCCTCTTTCCTTGCAATACGCAACCAGATCATTCTCGTCGCCGAATACTCTGACAACGCGGTTCTTCTTGCGGAGTTTTGCGATCGCCGAGCGCACCGCCGCCTCGTTGCGGTCAATAACCGCAAAGGCTATATCCGCCTTGGGCGCCTTTTCCCAGACGCCCGCCTGCTTTAACGCCGTGAGTAAACGCTTAACACCGATCCCGAACCCGACCGCTTCTGCGGACTTGCCCATTCTGTCGCAAAGTCCGTCATATCTTCCTCCGTCGAGTATGGATGCGCCAACGCCCTCGCATATGCCCTTGAAGATAAGCCCTGTATAATAGTTATTGCCCGAGACCAGCCCGAGATCTATCGAGAAGTACTTCCCCAGCCCCATGCTGTCTAACTTATCCGTAAGCGTTTTGAGGCGGGAGATCGCAGCGCGGCTCTTATCGTTATTGCAAAGTGCCGCCGCTTTATCCAATACTTCCGAACCCCCGAAGAGAAGAGGAAGCGAAAGTATGCTCTCCTTGTTCTTTTCGCAAACCCCAAGTTCACTGAAAAGCATTTCCACGCCGAGCATATCCTTTTTGTTAATAAGCGCTTTGAGCTTTGCTACGCTATCCGCGCTTAATCCAAACTCTTCGGCAAGCCCTTCGAAGTAACCGACATGACCGAGCTCTATTACGAATTTATCCAGTCCCGCCGCATTGAGCGCGTCCACCGCCATGCAGAGCAACTCGACTTCTCCGTCAATGCCGCTTGCCCCTAACAGCTCCGCGCCTACCTGCGCAAACTCGCGGTCGCGTGCGGAGTTGGAGTCGCTTACATATTCAAAGGAATCGAGAGCGTAGTACATGCGCTGTACGCCGCTCATATTGGTAACGTACATTCTGCATACTTGTATGGTCGGGTCTGCGCGGAGTGCGAGCAGTTCGCCGTCGGTATCCGTAAGTTTGAAGAGCTTATTCCCCGCCATTGCACCGTCTGCCGTGAATAAATCACAGTATTCGAGGCTGGGCGTCGCAACGCGCTTATAACCGTATGACGTGAATATTTCGGTCATACGTTTTTCGGATAACTCTTTGTTGTAACATTCTTCGGGCAGATAATCCTGCATGCCGAAGGGTAATTGAACTTTGGTCATAATGTCACCCTGCTACATTCGCTTTATCACTTTATCTTGATAAAGTATTAAAGCGATTATAACAGATAAAAATATATAAGTCAAGCAAAAACAGTCAACTGAGAGACAGAGATTTAATAAATTCGCTCTTTTCGGCGTTATCCGAAAGGGCTTTATGAACTTGCGGGTCGGAAAGCAGTTCCTCACTTATTGCGCGGGCTTTGCCTATCATCTCGGCGTTTATCCTGACGTCGGCAAGGTCAGAGCCTTGACCGTGTTGTCTGGTTCCGAGGAAGTCGCCTGCCCCGCGCATTTCGAAGTCGTATTCCGCGAGCTTGAAACCGTCCGAACAGGAGCGGAAGAACTTAAGACGCTCTGACGGTTCGCCGTCCGTCACGACAAAGCAATAGCTCTCCTTGCCGTCTCTGCCTACCCTGCCGCGCAACTGGTGAAGCTGGCTTAATCCGAAGTACTCTGCGCCGAAAATAACCATGGTGCTTGCCTCTTTGACGTCTATGCCCACTTCTATGACCGTAGTGCTGACAAGAACCATAGTTCTGCCTTGGGCAAAGGCTTGCATGGCCGCATTCTTATCCGCGTCTTTTTGCCTACCGTGAAGCAGCCCGATCCCGACGCTTTTGAGTGCGGTTTTGGACAGCTGGGAATACAGCGACACCGCGCTTACCGTGTCCTCGCTGTCTACGCGCGGACAGACGATATATGTCTTTTCGCCGCATTTAGCCTTGTTAAGTATATACCCGTACATATCTTCCAGCTTTTTTTGCGGTACTATGGCTGTCATAATATTGTTTTTGCCCGACGGCCGTGAGGAAATTACCACCGTTTTAAGCTGACCGTACAGAGACAGAGCAAGAGTGCGCGGTATTGGGGTCGCGGACATTACTATGTTATCCGTCTGTTCGGCTTTGTTTTCGAGAGCGCCGCGCTGACATACGCCGAAACGGTGTTGCTCGTCGGTTACCGTCAGTCCGAGGTCGCAGAACTTAACTCCCCCGTTTAAGATAGCGTGCGTTCCGACTATTATTTGCGCACTGCCGTTCTCAATTGCGGCAAGTTTGTCCGCTCTGCTCTTGTCAACGCTGCCTGTCAAGAGGCAAACATTAAGTCCTAACCTGCTGAAAAATTCCTTTGCTTTTGCATGGTGTTGATTGGCAAGTATTTCCGTCGGCGCCATAATCGCGCTCTGATAGCCGGAAAGTGCGCAGTAGTACATAGCGAGAAAGGCGACGATGGTTTTGCCGCTTCCCACATCACCCTGAAGCAATACGTTCATTTTATGTTTGGAGCTGAGCTCGGATATAATCTCCTTTACCGCCGACTGCTGATCTTCGGTCAAAGTGAAGTCGAGCGATGATATTGCGGGTTTTAGCGAAGAATAATCGCCACGGTAAAATCTCGTCCGCCCGACATGCGAGTTATCCTTGGCTATGTTGTATATGCTCAGCGTGTATGCGAGATTTTCCAGCGCAATACTTTTGCGGGCTACCGTCGCTTCGTCGAGATTTTTGGGGAAATGTACGCGTGAGAACGCTTCGCCGAGGGGCATAAGCCCATATTTATCCGCAAGCTCCTTTCCGATATATCCCCTGATATCGAGGTGCGAGAGTATGTATTCGGCGGCGTCGCACATGACCGTTTGCGTCAAACCGCTCGGGAGCCTGTATATCGGGAGGACTTCCGCCTCTCTGTCCGCTATTATCTGCGGTCCCGTTATCTCTATATAATTCCCCGTCCGCTTGACCTTGCCGCTTATAATGAGAGGAGTGGGCAGCGACAGCCGCCTGATTACATAGTCCTGATTGAACCAGGTGCTTGAGACGTTTCTGCTCCCCACGTCTATAGTCGCTTTCACGAGAGACAGACCCTTTCTTATTCGTCTTAACATCGGTTTGCCCGATACTTTACCATAGAATATGACGCTTTCGCCGTTTGAAATATTGTTCCAATCGATAACTCGGTTCTTGTCAAAGTATTTGCTCGGAAACAGCAACAAAAGGTCGAGCGGATCGTATATTCCGCAAGACGCGAGTTTTTCTATTCGCTTTGTTCCAAGCCCTTTTATGTCCGAAAGTTGCATGATTGTCCCGATTTGAAATTATTACCGATATGATAAAGGGGCGGATAATACCGCCCCAAACGCCTTGTGACTATTACTCTACGGAAATTATGTAGTAATACAGCGCCTGCCCGCCGAAGTGTATCTCAACGTCACAGGAATCGTATTTTTCCGCGACCTTTTCGGCAAACGCATTTGCTTCGTCCTCCGTCGTCTCGTATCCGTAATAGATATTGATGCAAGACACGTCGTCGTTCATGAGATTATCGAGGAGCTGTTCGGCGACGACATCTATGTCGCTGCCCTTTGCGACGATCTTCTTCTCGCCTATTCCGATTATATCTCCCTCTTTTAAGTCAAACCCGTCTACCGACGTCTTTCTGACCGCAAAGGTTACGCTGCCGACTTTAACCGATGACATAGCCTCCTTCATGTTATCGAGAATATCGTCGGGCGCGTCTGTCGGAGAGAATGCAAGCACTGCCGCTATGCCCTGAGGCACATTGACGGTGGGAACGACATGTATAGCCCGCTTGCTTATCTCTTTAGCCTGCTCTGCCGCAAGGATTATATTCTTATTATTGGGGAACACGAATATGTCTCTCGCGCGGATTTTATCGCACGCGTTTGCAATATCCTCCGCACTCGGGTTCATGGTCTGTCCGCCCTCGACTATTTCGTTAACCGCAAGGTCCTTGAATATCTCGGCAAAGCCTTTACCAGAACATACCGACACCATACCGTACTGTTCGAGGTTCTCCTCCCCGCTATGCGCGAGAAGCGCTCTGTTCTGCTCCAACATGTTCTCGATCTTTATGCGGTCGAGTTCGCCAAGCTCCAGCGCGTAAGAGAGCGCCTGACCGGGGTTGTTGGTATGCACATGCACTTTAACCATCGTAAGGTCGCCGATAACGAGTACGCAGTCGCCTATCTTCAACAGCCTGTCACGGAACACGTCAATATCCGATTCCTTGGTAGTTTTCTTAAGGTTAATGACGAAGAATTCCGTGCAATATGCAAACTCGATTGCGTCGAGGCTGGTAAGATCCACATGGAATTGTTCGTAGTTGTTTGTGGATTTGCCCTCCGCCGCCTTCTTTATGCTGTCGTCGAACTCGAGGTTGACTTCCTCTTTGCCGAGAAGGCTGTTGCAGAACCCTTGGAATACGATGAGTAGTCCGCGGCCGCCCGCGTCTACCACGCCTGCCTTTTTCAATGCAGGCAACATTTCGGGCGTTTGCTGCAATGTTTCTTCGCCGACCTTGATAACCGAGTTGAAGAAGTCTATAATGTTAGAATTACGTTTAGCAAGCTTAACGGAGTGTTCGCTCATAACGCGAATCACCGTCAGGATAGTTCCTTCCTGCGGCTTCGTAACCGCTTTATAGGCAATCTCGCTGCCGCTAACCATGGCTCGGGAGAGGTCTTTAACCGTAATCTCGCTTGAGCACTTGGCAAGCTCCACCGACATACCTTTGAGTATCTGGCTGGTTATAACGCCGCTGTTGCCTCTTGCTCCCCTTAAAGCCCCTCTTGCGATAGCGTCGCAGAGCGTGCTAATATCATTATTGGGACAGCTCGTAACTTCCTTTGCCGCGGAAATAAGAGTCAAGGACATATTTGTCCCCGTATCTCCGTCGGGCACGGGAAAGACGTTGAGCGAGTCCACGTGTTGTTTATTACTGTCAAGAAGTTTAGCTCCGTTGAGAATCATCTTTCTGAGCATAACTCCATTGATTACTTTTTGTGCCATAATTGTATCTATATCCTCCGGGCATATCCCACTGCGGGACATGTGAGCGGGCAGGGAAAAACGAATGAACATTCGCTTATCCGACAAAAAATCTACATTGAGTATGACTATTCTAACTCAAAATATCTAAAAACGCAAGGGTTTTTCCTATTTTGTAAGAAAAAAATAACTTTGAGGGTGGAAAATACCTCTATTTTGAAAAACTTTTGCAATTTACTTGCATTTCTTTTCAAAGGGTGGTATATTATTACGGAAAAAAGAAAACGGAGGCAACGAGAATGAGCAAAGTATGTGCGATATGTGGTAAAGGGAGATCCGCGGGAAAGAACGTGAGCCACTCGAACAGACACACCGTCAGGTCTTTCAATGCGAACGTGCATAAGACCAAACTTGAAGTGGACGGAAAAGCAGAGAACGTATACGTTTGCACGCGGTGCATGAGAACGCTTAACAAAGAAAATTGATGACCTTTATGAGTACCGACAGAGATGTCGGTACATTATTTTTTATCGGAGATTTTCCGATTTTTTTATTTGACTACTTTCCGATTTTCTGATTTCTCTTCCCTGCCATACATTATATAAATATTACTCGTTTGTCGGAATATTTGCCCAAAACCGCAAAAAAGCCTGTTTTCCCCGATATAGGAAACAGGCTTTTTCAAATTAAGTAATAATTTAATAACTTATGTAATTGTTAATTTCGGTTAGATCGAATCAACATTTAAGGCTTACTTGCCGTCGTCGTTTTTATGTCTTTTGCGGCTGAAAAGTTTAAGAAAAACTCGGACAAACGCAGGCGGTTTTATACAGATTATCTTTGACATTTGACTGCCCTCCTATCTGTATTTATGCAAAATCAGCCCGATTTGACACAAATTTCAGCATAAACCTTGGAATTTCTTAATGATTTTTTCGGGATTGGGCGAATTGAATGCGCAGCTTCCCGAGACGTTTATGTCCGAACCCGCGGCAATAATCTCGTCAATGTTGCTCTCGTTCGCTCCCCCATCCATCTCGATTTCGACATTCAGCCCGCGAGCGATAATTTCGCGTTTAAGCGTCTTGATCCGCTCGGTAGTGTCGGGTATGTACTTCTGCCCGCTGAAACCCGGGTGAACTCCCATGACTACGACAAAGTCGCAATCACCTAACAAGTCATATATGCTGCCAAGCGGCGTTTCGGGGCAAATCGCTATGCCCGTCTTGACGCCCGCATATCTGATCGCAAGCAAAATTTCCTTCGCTTTGGTCGTAGCCTCTACGTGGAAAGAGAGGTAGTTCGCTCCGCTCTTAATGAAGTGCCCGATATATCTTTCGGGCTCGGTTATCATGAGGTGCACGTCCATTGGTATGGATACGCATTTTTTTATATCCGCAACCATTTTCGGACCGAAAGTCAGGTTGGGCACAAAAACACCGTCCATAACGTCGCAGTGTATCATATCCGCACCCGCACTTTGCATGCGAGCCGCTTCCTCACCCATTTTGGAAAAATCTCCGCTTAATATAGACGGAGCCGCTTTGATCGACATTGTTATCCTCCGTGTTATTTTTTTGTGTATCGGCGCTTTAACTGTCCGCAAGCACCCTCGATATCCTCTCCCAAAGATCTGCGTATTGTAGCGGAAGCCCCGAGAGAGGTCAGTTTACTTAAAAATGCCCGCGCCTCCGACTTATTAACCCCCGAAAGGGACGAATCGGTATCATTGAGCGGTATCAGGTTAATGTGACAGGGGAAATTCTTGGTTAAGTTCCGCAGCCGAACAGCGTCCGAATCCGAAATATTTACACCCCGCATCATGGCGTACTCAACGATAACCCGCCTGCCGCTCTTACCGAAATAATACTCTGCCGCAGAAATTATGTCCTCTATTTTATAGGCATTGGCTGTCGGCATAACCTTTTTTCGCTGTTCGTCGGTAGTCGCATGCAGTGACAGGCAGAGCGTGACGGAATATCCGTCGTCGGCAAGTCGCCGTATGTTTGGAGTAATTCCGCAGGTCGAGAGCGATACCCCGCGCTGACCTATCCCCTGCGACGGAGTGAGAAGATCTAAAAAGGCGGTTACATTATCATAGTTATCAAGTGGTTCTCCGCTGCCCATCAGGACGACGTTTCCTATTCGGGCATTCTCTCTTTTTGCGAGATAGGCATTCGCGCACACCACTTCGGAGAGAATTTCTCCCGACGTGAGGTTGCGCTCGAGCCCGTCTCTGCCCGAAGCGCAGAAGGCGCAACCCATTCGGCAACCCACCTGTGTTGAAGCGCAGAGAGTATAGCCGTATTTATACTTCATTAAAACGCCTTCTATCAGCTTTCCGTCGCGAAGTTCATAGAGGAATTTAACCGTACCGTCGCGCGAGACCGCATCTTTGACTATTTTGGCCCCGACCGAATCGTATTTTTCGGCAAGAAGCGTGCGAAGGCTTTTGGGAAGGTTGGACATCTCGTCGAAGTCCGTTCCTGCCGAGATCCACTTATACACCTGCTCCGCTCTGTATCGTTCTATCCCCAAGGTAGAAAATTCCCCTTCGAGTTCTGACTGTGAGAAATCGAGTAACAGCGTTTTCACCTTACCCGCCTCAATTTCACGATAAAGAATCCGTCGCAATCGTCAGTATCGGGATATAACCTCGTCATTCCCTGCACCGCGGTGCCTATACCGAGCGTTTGCGGCACAATCTCGAAGTTATCATTTGCCGCAAGGAAGTTATTAATCACCCGCTCGTTTTCGTGCGTGAAGAGTGAGCAGGTTGAGTAATCGAGTTCCCCGCCCACTTTGACGTAGTGAGCCGCAGTCGATAATATCTCCGACTGCAATATCCCCAGCGCCGAAACGTCCGCCTCGCTTTTGAAAAGGAGTATATCGGGAGAGGATACCAAAAGACCGCTGCCCGAACAGGGAACGTCGCATATGACGATATCGAACTTATCTATCCAGTCCTCTCTCATCTCCGCAGCGTCGTTTACTTCGGCGGAAATTTCCGCGCCCAATCTCGCCGCATATGACCTTATCAGCTGTACTCTGTGAAAGTGGATATCGCATGCGGTTATTTTCGCCGACGGAATACGTTCTTTTAAGTATACCGACTTTCCCCCGGGCGCCGCACAAAGGTCAAGCACCGTTGGCGCGTCGGCATTATGTCCGTCCGCATATATGTTTACAGCGTACATCGAAGCAAGCGACTGCGCAGTAAAAGTATCTGGTTTAAGCGAGCGCATGATACTACGTGTGACATAGTACCCATACCTTGTGCGCTCAATTCGATGATTTTCAGCTTCGGCGGCTATAATTTTCTCGAAATCTTCCTCGCTTATTCGGTTGGCATTACGCCTTATATGCGTGGCTTTTTTGTTCTTTGCCGACAGTATGGAAATTGCACGTTCCTTCCCCGTTTCTTCAATGAGGCTTTCTACAAGCCATAACGGTTGGCTGAACCGTATCGAAAGTGAATACGGATCGTCGCGCGTTTCGTCAATAACGACCTTTCCCGAGCCGCGAAGTACGGCATTGACAAAAGACTGTATGCCGTTAAAACGTTCTTTCGCGAATGAAACGTATTTCGCCACCACGGCATAATCGGGTTCGGTGCCGAAACGGAGTTCGTACAGCGCAAGTTTAAGCAGCACATCTATGTTGCTCTTAACCTTCTTCTTAACAAGTACGTCGATTATGTAATCGAGTTGAATACTCTTTTCGAGAACGCCGTATACGAGCGCGGTAATCTTTCCCCGCGCCCCCTCGGGAGACAAGTCAAGAACTCGGTCAAGCTCGATTGAGGAATAAGCCCGATCGTTAAACACGCTTTTCAGCACGTTATATGCGGCTCTTTCGACGGTAAAATCGTATTTCACCCGAGCACCTCCCCGACTTTAAGTCTGCTGCCGTTTATAAATTCCGCGGCGGTCATTCTCCGCTTCCCTTCGGCTTGTAATTCGCCGACCGATACGCTGCCGTCCCCGCAGCCGATAACAACTCCGTTCTTATCTGCGCGGAGCACTTCTCCGCACTGTCCGACTTCACCGCTCGGGGTAACGCCGAAAAGTTTGAGAGTGCTTTCCCCGCGGCGAGTGTACGCCCCCGGCCAGGGAGTTACCCCGCGCACTTTATTACATATACTCTCCGCGCTTTCGCTCCAGTCGATAAGTCCGTCAGACTTTTTGAGCATGGGATAATATGAGGCTTGGCTCTCGTCCTGCGGCCTGGGCGTTATTTCCCCGCCGCTTTGGATTTGCCCGAGATATTCGATAAGTGCGGCGGCGCCGAGCTTACCGAGCTTGTCGAAAAGGGTTGCCGCCGTATCGTCCTGCGCAATATCTATCGTCTTTTGCAGCAGTATATCTCCGCAGTCCAGCCCTTCTGCAGTCTGCATGATGGTTATTCCCGTCTGTTTTTCTCCTTTAATAATCGCCCATTGTATGGGAGAGCTACCGCGGTATTTGGGAAGCAAAGACGCGTGAACGTTAATAACTCCGCGAGGGGGAATATCGAGTATGGCGCGGCTCAAAATTTGTCCGTATGCGGCGGTTATAAATATATCCGCTCCGAGAGCCGTCAGCTCATCTACCCCCTCTTTACTGACTTTGGCATATTGCAATACGGGAATATTATGTTCCAGGGCGTACTTTTTCACAGGCGAAAAAACGACGGTTCCGCGGTTAGCGGGTCTGTCGGGTTGCGTAACTACTGCCAACACGTCGTGTCCTTCGCGACACAATGCGTCCAGCGAGTATAATGCGAAATTAGGTGTACCCATGAAAACTACGCGCATTCTTCTATTCCCTGTTCATTTTATCTATAAAGAGTATTCCGTCGAGGTGATCGAACTCGTGACAACAGATGTTAGCGAGAAATCCTTCGGCTTGCATAATATATTCGTCGCCGTGTCTGTCGAAGTAGCGTACTTCGATTTTCTTCGGACGTTCGACTTTGCCCCGAATACCGGGGACGCTCAGGCAGCCTTCGTTGCACTTTTGCTTCCCCTCCGCTTTGACTATGACGGGGTTGACAAACTCGTAAAAGTCCTTGCCGTTAGGGCTTATGACCGCAACGCGCCTTAACACGCCGATCTGCGGAGCGGCAAGTCCTACTCCGTCCTCGGCAATCATGGTCTCTTTCATGTCGTCCAACAGCACTGCGAGACGGGAGTTGAACTCCGTCACCTCTTTGCACTTCATGCGAAGTATTTCGTCGCCGATTTTCACTACCGTTCTTTTTGCCATAAGTATGTCCTTTCAGGAAAGTTTGATGGGGTTAATTTCCGCATAAGCCGTAACTTTCTGCACCCTGCACTCTTCCACAGCTTCGAATATTTTGTCCGTTATTTCGTCCGAATCGTTAGTCAGCCGCACGAGGATTTGCATACGATATTCGTCCATAATCTTCTTGAGCGGAGCGCGCATATACGCGAGATAAATAAACTTATTCGGGTTGGCGTCTTTTAGCGCCGTTATTCTCTCGTATATCCCTTTAAGCACTCCAGCCGCCCGCGTTTCGTCCTCGCCGCTTACCAAAACCCTTATTATCGTAGCAAAGGGAGGATATTTAGTTACTTCGCGGAGATTGATTTCCTTCTCGTAAAAGCCCTTGTAATCGCCGGTGCGGACGAAGTTATACACATAGTGATTGGGAGCAAAGGTCTGTAAAATAACCTTACCCTTTCGGCTCGCTCTGCCCGCTCTGCCCGCTACCTGCGTAGTCAGCTGGA
>CANPYH010000018.1 GCA_947588325.1 uncultured Clostridia bacterium | reverse complement strand
TCGAAATAACCTCTCTCGTGCCTCTGAGCACCACTCTCCGCCGTCCACTGTTCCCAGCTTGCAAGAAGATGATTTAAAGTAACAATCCCCTCAGTCTGCCTGACGGCAGCCAGCCCCCCTCGACTTCGGGCGGCCCACACGGGGCAGTTACGCTCGAAGCAACAAAAAACATCCTTGTAATGAAACGAATATGCTCCATATTCCCCGAACAGTTGGATACAAGGGGTGGCCGCCCGAAGTCGAGGGGGCTGGCGGCGAAGCCGCCTGAGGGGATTGTAGAGCTCCATAAAAAGTTAGTTATTCAAGAGTGTACAACTCCCAAAACCAAAAACTAAAAAAGATTTTTAGTTTTTAGGGGAAGGGGGAGCGGGGGGAAACCCCCTTTGTACACAAAGGGGGTTTCCCCCGCAAACACTTACAATAAAAAATAAGAAAAATATTTTAAGTTTTTTTGGAAAGGGGGTGTCGGGGGAGAACATTTTTTTTCAAAAAAAGGGTCTCCCCCGACAAAACATTTGTAAAATAAAATGAAAAGAGAATTTGTTGATGAAAAGTACAAGTGGGATCTGTCGCACATGTTTGCGAGCAGATTGGAATGGGAGAAGAGTTTCTCTGCTACTAACTCGAAGATCGGTGAGATCGGTGGTTACAGGGGCAAGCTGATAAATCCCGAAATGGCGTTAAAGTTCTTCAGGCTGGCTGATGAGATCTGTTTAAGTGTGGAGCGGTTATATGTATACGCGCACATGAGCATGAACGCCGACGGAACGAACGGGGAAGCGGTGGCTCTTGCCGAGCGTGCTACTTCGTTATCGGCGACTTTAGGTGCGGCGATGTCCTTTGCGACGCCCGAGCTGACGGCGATACCCGAAGAAAAGCTGGATGAAATGATACGGGACCCGAGATTTGCGGATTACGAGTATACGCTTAAATGTATAAAGCGTGACAAGCCGCACGTACTCAGCGACAAGGAAGAGTATATCCTTGCAAGGTTAGGCGAGGTAACGCACGGGTTCAAGGACATATTCGAGAAGATCGACAGCGTAGATTTGCCGCACCCGACGGTGAAGGCGGGCGGGACAAAGGTTCCGCTGACGCATGGGACTTATTCGAAACTGCTGGAAAATCAGGACCCCGCGGTAAGAAAAAAGGCGTTTGCAACGTACTATGCGCTGTACGAGGAAAGAATAAACACCATAGCGGCGTGCTATGCGAACAGCGTGAAGAAGAATAATATCATTGCCGAAATCCGCGGTTATAAGAGTGCGTTAGACGCGTCCATGGAGAGCGACGACGTTCCCGCAGGCGTTTATACCAAACTGATAGAAGCGGTGGAAGCGGGACTGCCCGACTTGCACGACTACATGGAGGACCGCAGGGAAGCGTTAGGCGGGACTATGCACATGTACGACCTGTATGTGCCGCTGAATAACGACGCAGATCTCGGCACCGACTATGAAGAGGCGTTCGAGACGGTGGTAAAGGCGCTTTCGCCGCTGGGTGAAGAGTATAAGCGGCGGCTGATTGCAATGCGGGACGAAAGAAGAATAGACGTCATGGAGTGCGAAGGAAAGAGAAGCGGCGCGTATAGCTGGGGCGCTTACGGCACGGGCCCCTATGTACTGCTTAACTACTCGGGCACCGCGCACGACATATTCACCATTGCGCACGAACTCGGTCACGCCATGCACTCGGAGTACTCCGACGAGTCGCTCTGCTATAATAAGGCGGGCTATAGCATATTCGTTGCCGAAGTGGCAAGCACGACCAATGAGATATTACTGCTTAAATATCTGCTTAACGAGACCAAGGACAACGCGACGCGTAAGTATTTGTTGAGCTACTACCTCAACATGTTCAGAACGACCTTTTTCAGACAGGCAATGTTCGCTGAGTTCGAACTGTACGCGCATAACGCGAGAAAGAAGGGCGAGGCGCTGACGGTGGAGTCGCTGTCCAAAGCCTACCTCAAACTCAACAAGAAATACTACGGGAAAGCGGTCATTCACGACAGACAGATCCGCTATGAGTGGGCGCGTATACCGCACTTCTACAACGCGTTTTATGTGTATAAGTATGCGACGGGCATAACCGCGGCGGTTACGCTTGCCGACATGATATTGAACGGCGGACAGGCGGCGCGGGACAGGTACTTCGACAAGTTCCTCCGCGCGGGCGGGCATAAATCGCCGTATGAGATATTGAAGGACGCGGGCGTGGATCTGCTTACGGACCGCCCGTATGAAGTCGCTATGCGCGAGTTCCGCACGACCCTCCGCGCGCTCGAGCGGGAGATGTGAGATAAGCGGGTAAGATTAACAGGTAAGATAAGGGGAAGGACGAATGCCTACCGAAAGAAAGAAAAAGGATATAAAGGAGCATCCCAACGTCAAGGCGCAGGTTCCGCCGCACAGCGAGGAGGCGGAGAAGGGTCTGCTTTGCTGCATGCTCACGGACGAGAACGTGCCCATGGAAGTAACGCAGATCGTGCACGCCGAGGACTTCTATTTTAAGTCGCACAGAGCGGTGTATGAAGCGATGCTCGCGGTGTGGAATAATAACCAACCCATCGACCTTGTAACGGTAACGCAGGCGCTGGACCACGCCGGAACGCTGAAAGACGCGGGCGGCGCGGCTTATGTCTCCGAGCTGTCGGGCTATTTACCGGGCGCGGTGAACTTCAGGACGTATGCGGATATAGTAACCAAGACCGCCCGTCTCCGTCGACTGATGGAGGCGTCCAACGCCATACTCGAAAGGTGTTATGCGAGCGAGGACGCGTTGGAAACGCTGCAATTCGCCGAAAAAGCGGTGTACGACGTTGCCGAGAGCCAGGGGATAAGCGCGCTCCAGCCCTTTTCGAAGGCGGTGCAGGAGGCGGTGGCGGACTTCGACGAAATGCTTCGGGACCCGCTCGCCAAGCGCGGACTGCAAACGGGCTTCCGCGGGCTGGACTATCTGCTCGGCGGACTGCACGGCGGCGACCTCGTTATAATAGCCGCCCGCCCCGGTCAGGGCAAAACGAGTATCGGTATGAATATCATATCGAACATAGCGACGGGTAAGGCTAACAGGCGCAATACGGACGAGACGGCGGTGTGCGCAATATTCTCCCTCGAAATGCCCGCGTCACAGCTGGCAAAGCGTATGGTCGCGTCGCTGGCGGAAGTGGACTTCGCCAAACTCTCCAAGGGCGAGATCAGGGGCGGAACGGAGTGGAAGAGGATAGCCGCGGCTAACTCCGCTCTGTCCAAGGCGCAGATATACGTCGACGACACCTCGCTCACAACGCCGATGGAGATACTCTCCAAGTGCAGACGGCTCAAGCGCGAACGCGGTCGGCTGGACGTGGTTATGGTGGACTACCTGACATTGATGTCCAGCGGGAAAAAGGTGGAGAACCGCCAGCAGGACGTGTCGGAAATATCGCGTATGATGAAACTTGCGGCAAAGGAGCTTAACGTGCCCATACTTCTCCTCTCGCAGCTGTCACGAAGCAACGAGAAAGAAAAGCGTAAGCCGCAAATGTCCGACCTTCGCGAGTCGGGCGCAATCGAGCAGGACGCCGATATAATCATGTTTATACACCGCCCCAACGCCAACGACGAGGAAAGCCCCGAAAAGGACGACGCGGACATAATCATAGCCAAGCACAGAAACGGGCCCCTCGGCACGGTTAAGATGCGCTGGCAGGGCGAGCTCGTCTCCTTCAAGGACGTCGACGACGACAAAGCGGATAACGGCGGGACGAGCGGAGCAATATTAAAGAGCAAGCCCGTCGGCGGTTCGGGCGGCGGGAGCGGCTTCTTAACCGTCGCTTCGGACGACGATAACCCCTTTTAAGCGGGGCGGGAACCGTTAGCGCGGCGGCGGCTTCGCGTCAATAGCGAGCGAGCCGCGGCGGAGAGCGCAAGCGGGAAAAATTATACTTGACAAAGACAGAAAGGGACAATATAATATAGCTATGGACAAGACAAAATTAACGCCGAAAAACAAATTCGTATTCTGGCTCATACTCCTCCTCATATCCCTTGCGATAGTGATAACGCTTATCGTCTTTTCGTTCGTGTTTATCGAGGAGCTCGGTCTGCTGTCCTGCCTTTTCGTCGGTATAGGAATGGCTGTGCTAATCGTGCTCAGCGTATATACCACGTTAAGCGGGATTAAGGCATACAGGGATTAAGCCGCAAAAAAGCGAAGAAATTGAAAACCGCGCTTTACAGAAAATACCGCCCGTCCACATTCGACGGGGTCATAGGTCAGGACGTAGTCGTCACCACGCTCACCAATCAGATAGAGAAGGGCGCGATTTCTCACGCCTATCTTTTTACGGGCAGCCGCGGCACGGGTAAGACGAGCTGTGCCAAGATCTTCGCCCGCGCTATCAACTGCCAAAGCCCCGTGGGCGGCAGTCCTTGCGGGCAGTGCGAGGCGTGCAAGGCTCTGTCCTCGCCCAATAACCTCGATATCGTGGAGATGGACGCGGCGTCCAATAACGGCGTCGATAAGATCCGCGACCTGCGTGAGAGCGTGGGATACCTGCCGTCGGCGGGTAAGTATAAGGTCTATATAATAGACGAGGTGCACATGCTCTCGGGCAGCGCCTTCAACGCATTGCTTAAAACGTTGGAAGAGCCGCCCTCGCACGTCGTATTCATACTCTGCACGACGGAAGTGCATAAACTCCCCGCAACTATACTTTCGCGGTGTATGCGCTTCGATTTCCGCCTCGTATCGACGGATAAGCTCTTCGCGCTGGTCAAGGACATCTTCGCGAAAGAGGGGATTAAGGCGGAGGATAAGGCGATTATGCACATAGCCAAGCTGGGTGAGGGCAGTGTGCGCGATACGCTCTCCGTCGCGGACAGGTGCAGATCGGCTTCGGATAACCTGACATACGACCTCGTGCTCGACATAACGGGCTCGGGTAATAACGAGCTTGCCGCGCGGCTTATGGACGCCGTGATATCGTCGGACGTCGGCGGGATAATACGGCAAATAGAGAGCCTCGTCAGCGGCGGTAAGTCGGTGTCGATGATATCGCGGGAATTAAACGTCTATGCGCGGGACATGATGATGCTGATAGCCTCGGGCGATACCGCTTCCGACCTCGCGGCGGACTCCCTCGCCCGCATGAAGGCGCTGGCAGACAGGACGGATATAGCCTTCCTCGTTCGCCTCGTTCGCACGATAGGCGGCGCGGACTCGGAGATAAGATATTCGACCGCTCCCCGCATAGTCCTCGAAAGCGCGTTGCTCTCGCTGTGCGATAACGTTTCGTCGCAACGGACCAATAGGGCGGCTGATGCGGACGCGGCGGTAAGTACGGCTAACGCGGGCAGGGCGGTAACACCGCAGGTTGCGCCGCAAAGGGAGCAGGTAAGCGCGCCGAGTGACAGCAAGATGAGCGAGGCAAAGAGCTTCGGTTCGGCGGGTCCGAAGGGCGTTGCCGACCAAAAGACTTTGGAGTTACTCGGTTACGTCCGCCGCAGTTTGCGTAAGCGGGGCGACGTGCGGCTGTTCGGCGAGTACGCGGCATTGCCAGACGGCAACGTTACCCTCATGGGCAACAAGTTCGTTGTTTACGTCGAAGGCGACGCCTATCTCATCTTCGCCGACCCCGAGAGTTTCGCCACCGTCCAGTCCATACTCGCCGAAAAGGGCGACTACGTTCTCACCGTCGAAAAATACGAAAAGGGCGTGAGTCCGTTGGAGCAGATCAAGGAATCCCTCACCGGCTTAGAAGTTAAGGTAACGAAATAAATCGGAAGGCACATAGCACCACTGATACGCGCGAACCGAGAACGTTATTGCTCAGTCACATACCTCTTTTTAGTATGCTCCTTCGCATAACAACCTCTCTCGCACGTCTGAGTGGCACTCTGTGCCTTCCACTGTGGCAAACTTGTAAGAGGACGATTTGATATAAAAACCAAGCTTTTCGGGTAAATAATTGCTTCTCGTGTAACTAACATTAACAATCCCCCCAGTCACGCCGTTGGCGTGACAGCCCCCCTCGACTTCGGGCGGCCCACGTTCGTGCCCGACTGTTCGGGTAGAGTGTTACTAAATTCGTATCATTACAAAGGTGATGTTTCTTGCATCGAAAGCGACTGTCCCGTGTGGCCGCTTGAGGGGATTGTAAAGCCCCATAAAAAGTTTGTTATTCAAACACGCAAAGTATAATAATAAATAAAAATTAAAAGTTTTTTCAGTTTTTTGGGGAAGGGGGGTGTCGGGGGAGAACATTTTTTTTTCAAAAAAAGGGTCTCCCCCGACAAAACCATTTACAATAAAAAAGGAGGAAAATATGTCAAGATACGGTGGATATGGCGGGGGCATGAACATGCAAGCGATAATGCAGCAAGCCCGTAAAATGCAGGAGCATATGGCGAAAGCGCAGCAAGAGTTAGACGCTGCGGAACTTGAGGGCAGTGCAGGTGGCGGGTTAGTCACTGTAACGGTGAACGGTCACGGTGCGTTGATAGGAATAAGCATCAAGCCCGAGGCGGTAGACCCCGATGATGTCGAGATGCTTGAGGACCTGATAATAGCGGCGTACAATGAAGCGGCGGAAAAAGCGGCTAAACTCAAGAGCGAAAAAATGCCGAACACAGCGGGGCTGATGTAAGCATGACTGACAGCATAAACAGGTTAGCGCACAAGTTCTCGAAACTGCCGGGGGTTGGCGCAAAAACGGCGATGCGGTACGCCTATGCGGTGATAGGCATGTCGGAGAGCGAGGTAGACGAGTTTTGCACGGCGCTACGGGACGTTAAGCACAATGTCAAGTTCTGTGCCAAGTGCGGCAACTTCACCGAAACGGACGTGTGCGAGATATGCAGTAAGCGGTCGGCGGACACGATCTGCGTTGTGACCTACCCGAAAGACGTTGTGGCGATGGAGAAGTCCCACGCCTACCGCGGCGTTTACCACGTTCTTCACGGCACCATATCCCCTCTCGAGGGCAGAGGCGCCGACGATATCCGCGTTAAAGAACTGCTCGCGCGGCTTGACGGCGTCAAGGAAGTCATTCTCGCCACCAACCCCGATGTCGAGGGCGAAGCGACCGCTATGTACATCGCCAAACTCATCAAGCCCCTCGGTATCAAAGTCACCCGCATAGCGCAGGGCGTCAGCGTTGGTACGGAGCTTGAGTATGCAGATGAGGTGACGTTGTCTCGAGCCCTGTCGTTAAGAACGGAAATTTAGTTCAAGGGAAGGCACCTGAGCACCGCTACAGCGTGAGCGGCGCAGTAGGCGCGGTGATACGGGCGCGCCGAGAACATCCCCCTCGGTCACTTACGTTTTTTAGTAAGCTCCCGTCGGGGGATACCTCTCCCACCCGTCGGACCGTATCTCTCCGCCACTCTCATATCGGTTCGGCATAGGGCTTGTGCAAAAGGATAAAATAAACATTAAGCACTCTATTACGCATAGGGTGCTTTTGCATTGGCGTTACTATAACAAACCCCTCAGTCTGCCTGACGGCAGCCAGCCCCCCTCGACTTCGGGCGGCCACACGGGTCAGTTACGCTCGACGCAATAAACAACACCCGTGTAATGAAACAAGTTAAGTAACTATATCCCTCGAAAAGCGGGGGACGAATGTGGGCCGCCCTTAGTAAGGGGGGCTGGCACGGCGTAGCCGTGACTGAGGGGATTGTTTTTGTCAAATACCCGAAAAGTAATAATTAACTTGTAAATTGTAAAGCCATTATTCTATCAATAAAATCCCATTAACGACACGATAACCCGAGCGCGGCGGAGAGTGCCGCTCAGACATGCGAGAGAGGTTGTTACGCGAGGGAGTTTACTAAATAAGGTAAATGACCGAGCAGAAATGAACGTCGGCGCGCACGTATCAGCGGTGCTATGCGCCGCGCATGTAGTAAGGAGGGGGGAACGTATCTTTTTTACAAAAAACGGTTCGCCCCCCTGTGCTACACAATTTCAAAAAAATTAACAAGATTGGAAACTGTATTGACTTTTGGGTCATTACATGATATACTACAATCGAAAGTTACTCCATTCACGGAGCTACTTTCGATTATTCGGAGGTGATTTGCATGAAGGTCATTCAAAGGGATTATTATTTGCGGGAGTTGATTTCCAAAAAAGAGAACGGGATGATCAAGGTCATTACGGGAATCAGACGGTGCGGCAAAAGCTATCTGCTTTTTGAACTCTACAAAAATTATCTGTTGTCTATTGGCGTCAAAGAGGAGAATATTATCACGCTTGCCCTCGACACTGTTCAAAATGCACCGTTTAGAGACGTGCTGAAACTGTCGGAATACGTCACTTCAAAAGTCGCCGATAAGTCGCAGATATACTATGTATTTATCGACGAGATCCAGTATGCGATAAAGAAAGAAGAATTGAAGAGCGAAGAGCCGTTGCCGCTCTATGGCGTTCTCAACGGTTTTTTGCATTTGGGCAATGTGGACGTTTATGTAACGGGAAGCAATTCAAAGCTCCTTTCCAAAGATGTCATGACCGAGTTTCGCGGGCGCGGCGACGAGGTGCGCGTTTTCCCGCTAACCTTCAAAGAATATTACGATTTTGTGGGTGGCGACAAGGCGGATGCCTTTGAGGAGTATGCGCTATATGGCGGTTTGCCGTTTACATTGTCTATTCCAGATGCGAGGGGGAAAATGAAATACCTCATCGACCTTTTCAAAGAGACCTATTTTAAGGATATCGAGGAGCGGTATACCATCGAACTTCCCGAGGTGATGAAGATGCTCACTGACGATTTGTGTTCGTCTGTCGGTTCGCTCGTCAATTCCAACAAAATCGCGAATACGCTCCAAACCGTGCGCAAGGTGAAAGTCAATTCCGAGACCATTTCCAAGTATTTGGAATATTTGGAAGAGGCGTTTCTGTTTTATCATGCGAATAGGTATGACGTGAAGGGCAAACGGTATTTTTCCTATCCATCAAAGTATTATTGCAGCGACATGGGGCTTAGGAACGCGCGGCTGAACTTCCGACAGGATGAAGAAACCCATGCAATGGAGAATATTATATTCAACGAGCTGATCGCCCGCGGGTGTGCTGTGGATGTCGGTGTTGTGGATGTGAGCGAATACGGCAAGAAAAAGCAGTGCGAGATAGACTTTGTCGTCAACATGGGTCCCGAGCGGTACTATATCCAATCGGCATATCGGTTGGAAGGCGAGGAAAAAATCAATGCGGAGCGCCGACCTCTGCTCGCGACCAAGGACTTTTTCAAAAAGATCATCATTACCGATTCCCGCAGAAAGGCAAGTTATGATGATAAGGGCATCATTTACATGGGTCTGTACGATTTCCTGCTCGACAAAGACAGCCTGAATTGCTGAATATAACAAAAAAAGGGGGGGGGTACTACTATCTCTCCGCCACTCTCATATCGGTTCGTTTCGGGCTTGTGCAAGAAGACAAAATAAACATAAAGCACTCTATCACGCATAGGGTGCTTTTTCTGTGGCATTACTATATGACAATCCCGGCATATTCGCAATATGTTATTTATCTTGTTATTAACTTAACAATCCCCTCAGTCACGCCAACGGCGTGACTGAGGGGATTGTCTTGTATTATAAAAAGTCAGTTATTTAATCGCACACAACTCCATAACAAGGAAAAAGAAAAAAATATATTTCAGTTTTTTTGGAAAGGGGTTTAAGGGGGAAACCTTTTTGTTCAAAAAAAGGTTTCCCCCTTAAAAACATATTTACAATAAAAAGAAAAAGTTTTTCAGTTTTTAGGGGAAGGGGGAGCGGGGGGGGACCCCCCTTGTACACAAAGGGGGTTCCCCCCTGCAAAACACGCCCTTTTACAATAAAACCAACAAGGCGATAAAGCCGCCGATAAGGGCGAGACCGCCGCCCACGAGGGAGAGGATTTTCCCGACAGACCTTGGGGTCTTGCCCGAGATTTTGCCGTTCTGTCCGTTCATATAGAAGTTATAGAGCCGATCTCGATAGGTTGCGTGGCCTATATAGACGGGGAGGAGCAGATACTTGTAAGTAGTGCCGTAACATTGCATATTAAAATTAAGCCGCCCGATAACGTCGTAGGAATACTGCGAAAGAATGCCGCGGCGTACGCATTTCTCCATAATGTCCCGCGCCTCTGCCCAGCAGTCCAGCCCCGAGCGCTCGTTCTGGCTCGCGGAAAAGCCGTAGAGATAACTGTCCGAATACTCATTGGAATCGTCGGTGTTATAGGGCGAGAGACGGCGTAGGGTAGTAGCCCCGCGAGCGTCGGGCGCGGAGGCGTCGACAAATATGTCGTTGTGAAACATGCGGTATGCGCCGTGGATAGAAAACCAGCGCGTGTGCTGCTGCGTGTGAACGTGTCCTTCGGAATCGGTATAGGTCGTGTAATAATACTCGCCGAGCATGCCGTCATAGGGCGTATATGTATCGGAGTCGAAGGTAAAGGCGGGGAGGTAATGCCCCGAAATCTTCTCCGCCCGAAGCTCCTTCTTAAACTTACGCGGCGCAAAGAACTTCTTGCTTGCCCAAGCGGCGTAGCGCGAGTGCGCGTCGGCCTCGTTGATGGTAAAGGGGAGAATGGCGTTGGGTCGAAGCCCGCTGATGGAGTCGAGGGCAATAACGTTCGCTGTGCCGCAAAAGGCGCAGATCGGCGACATATTCCGCCGCGACATCAACTGCTTCGCGCCGCAGGAATTGCAGACGTAAGCCCGCGTCTCGGTATCCCATACCGATTGCGCGTCTACCAGCTTGTCGAAACCTATCTCGCTCGCCATGCGGTGCCGTATCTCCACTATCCTCCCGCACGACTCGCATTGCAAACAATAGGTCGAAGGATTATACACCATATTTCCCCCGCACGACGGACACTTCGAAACGATTGTCTCGTCCTCGGGCGTAAGGGATAAGTCGTCCGCCGCATTCCCGACGGGCGATTTTTGCGTGTTGCGCTTGTCGCTCCCCTGATCCATGTAGAATAATTGCCTCCGTGCAACATAGACGAAGCGGCTTAAACCAACGGTTAAAAGAGCATACGCGATAAGCCGCACCGATAGCATAATAATTATAACAGTTTGTCGGATTTTGTCAATACTCGCGAATGCACACTCCCGAAATTTTTTCCAACGCTTATATATAAGGATAAAAGGCGAAATTAGCCACTTTGTGCAAAACGCCGAATTTTACGCAAAAAAAATCGAAATTTATGCCAAGTTTTTTTCAAAAGGGTATTGACATTGGGGGGGGGGGTATGTGTTATGATATGTGTATAAAATTCTCGCTTCATAGGCGAAGAGAAATTAAAAGGAGGAAGATATGAAAGCAAAAAGAAGTCTTGCGGTTTCCCTTACCGTAGCGCTTGCTTTGGTTGTGGCAGTTATCGTATCGTGCGCCGTCTTTACCGCGTGCGGAGCGACCACTCACGCAATCAATTGGAATGTCGATTCCCATGCGCACGTAACGGCAGTCGCTATTGACGGAGAAGCGGCGGAGGGTATGCCCGAGAGTATCGAGGACGGAAAGAGCCTCACCTTCCAGGTCACCGCAGACAACGGTTACACCGTAAAAGTAACGGGGGCGACCAAGAGGACGAGCAACGGCGTGACTACCTATTCGGTAAACAACATCACCGAGGACAAGGAAATCACGATTACGACCTCGAGGGTAACACAGAGCCTGACGGTTGAGGGCTTTGACGAGACCAGGCAATACATAGCGGGCGATCAGCTCAGCCTTCAGGGCGTAGTGGTTAAGGCGCACTATGTGGACGAGCCTACCGAAGTAGAGGTGGATAACTACACCGTAGCCCCGACGCAGTTTGTCGGCGGCGAAACGACGGTAACATTCTCTTACGACGGACAGACGGTGGAAAAGACCATTCCCGCCGTGCGCTATAAGTTCACGTTTAACTACGGCGAGGGCGCAACGCTTGACGCGGAGAAGGTTGCATACTATCAGGATCTTGCGGACAGAAGCGTAATAGGCGACTTCAAGAACGCGAGCGGAGTGCTGTCCTTCTCCTATCTCAATGTCAGCGAAACGGTAACGCTTCCCACGGCTGACGACCTGACCTGGAAGAACCACGAGATACTCGGCATAAGCGGATCCACGGTTAAGGAAATAACCTCGACGACCAAGTTGAGCGTAACAATGACGGTTAACTGGGGTATCGTGCCCGTAGTGGTCAGCGAGATTAAGTTCGAGAAGAAGGGCGACGATCCCTACCTCATGATAAACGGCACCTGGAGCGACGCCGTTACGGCAGCACGCCTTGTGCTTTACGAGGGCAACCTTCCCGTAACCATACTCGAAGGCACCTCGGTAGAGAGAGGGAGCAGCGACGCATTCAACCTCGAGTTCAACCTCAACCTTCTCTCGGCAGAGGAAGGCTGCGAAGGCAAGTGGATGGACGTCCGCCTTTACTCGACGGTAGAGGGCGATGAAGGATATATGATGATCCACCTCAACACCGACGAGCAGAAAGCGGTCGTTGACATGGGTTCGAAGATCAAGGACGGCAGAGGTCACGCCTTCATGTTCACGCAATACGACGATAACAGCAACAACGACTACACCCTCAAAGTGTTCTATAACAACGTTGACTATGACTACACCGTCTCTCTTGAAAAGGGCGAACAGGATAAGATAACGGCTACCGTTAAGGGCACCGTTTACGATCAGGATTATTGGGGCGGCACCTTCGAAGTCGATTGGTTCCCCGCACACAACGACAAGGCGACGATAAGCGCAGAGGACGGCTCGTTCACCGTGCCTATCGATATAACCGAATTCAGCGCCAAGACCAACTATTGGGCGCACATAAAGATGAAGAGCCTTGACGAGTCCAAGCAAATCGGTTATACCGGCGACGTCAACCTTGTGCTCTCCGCTTGCGACACCGATCTGCCCGTTCTCGAGACTAAGGCGGGCGAGATGGTTCGCGCACTCAGAGTGGAGAACTCGAATGGCATAGCTTACTACGTCGGTCAGGGTAACGCTCCCGGTCTCATGGCTTATGTACAAGGCGAGGCAACCTCGATGACGAGCGCTAAACTCATAAGCGACGAGACGGACGCATATCTTGCAATCGAGGGCACTTACAGCACCAACGTCTGGTCGACTACACAGACGGCTCAGGAGGCGCTTGCGCATAACCTCAAGTATGGCGTACAGATTCACACCGATTGGGGTTACACCGCAGGTTCGGATGGCGCAGCAGGACTTATTGATGCGACTGTCGAAGTGACCGAAGCAGGCAAGTTCACGATTAAGTTCAAGATCCACGACGAAAACGCAGCAAAGGAGCCTGCGGACGGTCAGAGATTGTACTTCCACTACTGCTTCGGCGCAGGCGGGGACGGAGACGCACAGGCTGAACATAACCTCGTTGCTAACCTCGTTGCTCCCGAGATTGGCTCTTCCGTCACGGTCGGCGGTCTTACCTACACATTGGTAAATCCCGCAGCCGTCGGGTTCACCGGTTGGGAGAACGATAACGGCGGTCTCGTTATGGTGCTTGTAAGCACGGCGGCATAATCGGACTTCACGGAAAATTAAATGACACAAGAGCGGATTGGCAAAAATCGTCGATCCGCTCTTTTTATGTTTAATTTTGACAAAGATAGCATATAAGCGTTTAATTTTCGGACTTTTTTTCCAAAAGGTATTGACATAGGGGGGGGTAGTGTTATTATAGGTGCACTGTATGGGGCGGTTAAAGCCCGACAGAATTAAAGGAGGAAGAAAAGATATGAAAGCAAAAAGAACTTTGTTGATATCCGTTATATCTATCGCATTGCTTCTTGCGCTCAGCTTGTCTTTGGTGGCGTGCGGAGGCACGAATTTCCAGGTCAAGTGGACTTATGAGAGCGAGCAAGTAACGGTAGAAATGGCGGATGGAAGCGCTTTGCCGGAAAAAGTTGCGGAAGGAGAGCAGATTTCCTTCAAAGTAACTGCGAAACAAGGCTACAAAGTTACTTCGGTTAAGAACAATAAGTCGACGCTCAGAGCGAAGGACGGGGTTTATACGGTCACCGTTACTGCAGACGCCGAGATTATAGTCGCATCCGAAGCAACTATCGGTTCCCTCGTCGTTAAGACGAAGCCGACAAAACTTACATACAATGCGGGCGAGACATTGGATAAGACGGGCATGGAAGTCGAAGTCCACTACGATATCGGCACGACCGAGGCTGTGGATAACTCGAAATGCTCGGTTGTATACAACAGCGGCTCCGCATTCGCTATCGGGGACGATTCGTTCAAGATCAGCTACAGCGGTTCTGTGAGCGATTCCGTATCGCTTGACGCGGCAGTTGCGGCAACCTTCAATCTCGACCTGGGCGGCGGTACGCTTCCCGAGGGATGGGTAGACGGCGTCAAATCGCAGTTTGCAAGCGAGATAACCGCGGGCACCTTCAAGATTACCGAGAATAAGACCCAGGACGTTACCTCGAGCGTAACGATTTGGTACAACGCAAAACTTACCAAGAGCATAACCCTTCCCGAGCTCACCAAGGGATCGGACGGAGACTTCGTATTCAAGGGCTGGTTCCAGGGTACGGATAAAGTCACCGCCATCACTCCCGAAACGGCAGCGAGCGCAGATTATACCGCTACATTCAAGGCTAACCTCGTCGCTCTTTCCAAGATCGAGTTAAAGGACAAAGAAGGTAAACCTTACCTCTCGCTTGTCGGCACTTGGCAGGCGGCAAAGACGCTCAAACTTACGCTCTTCAACGGCGAAGTCAGTCCGCTCTTCACAACGACGTCTACTGAACTTACAGGCGGCTCCAAGGGCGCCGAGTTCACGCTCGAATATGACCTGACGGGTATCACGCAGGATGGAGAAGGCAAGACGATGAACGACCTCAACGGCAAGTGGATAACGATAACTTTGACCACCGACGCCGGCAGTTCGGAGATCGATATCAACGACTTTGCGGGAACGGAAGTTCTCGATATGGACCAGTCCATTCTCGTCGGCAAGCTCAACTACTGCTTCGCAACGCAGGACACCGACACGGAGAAAGACCTTCGCGTTTATTGGGTTGACTATGTTACCACGTTCGAAATGAAGATGGGTGCAACCGAGGATGGCGACCCGACCGTTACCTTCACAGGTAAGATAACCCAGCCTTACATGGACGATGAGGAGATGGCTATTGCGGGCAAGTGGGTACACATCGACTGGTGGGTATCGAGCTCGTTCGGCAAGTTCGCTCCCATTGACCAGGAAGGCAATTGGACGGTTACTTTCACGCTTACTCCCGAAGAAGGATTCACGCTCGCAACCGACGGTTACGCGCACTTCCAGATTTACGACAGTAATGAGGGCGGAACCGTCATCTACAAAGAGCCTACCTCTAACGACGGCAACCTGCTTAACAGCTGGTGCACCAACGAGGATCTCGAGATTGTCAATGTAGGACTTATCGAGAACCGCGGCGCGATTTATGCGGACAGCAAAGACCATACGATCAGATACTATGTCGGCATGGGCAAGTGGGGCGCAATCGTCGTTTACGGCAGAGATACCACCGAGGTATCCGTCAACCAAGTCGGACTTGAAGTAGGCGAAGGCGATGTTCCTTACATCGTATTCAGTGGCTTCTATGGGAAATATTCACAGGAAGAACTCGCAGCCTATATCATTGACGGCGAAGTTTCCGGCAGACAGAAGTTTACTCTCGAAGTAACCGATTACAATGAAGGGGCCGGCACATTCGTTATGAAGGCTGATATCTCCGAATTCGCAGCAGGCAGATACTACATGCACGCAGGCTGGGAAGATGAGCCCGGCAACCTCGGATCTTCGCAGGCAAAGGTTGATCCCGACCACGCTGAAATCACCGTTGGCGGCAAGACCTACTCCTTCACCGAAGAGTGGAGCTGCAGACAGTTGCTCATTGTGTAATATCAATACGGCTGACTAAACAACAAAGAACACTCTGTGTGGTACCACGCAGAGTGTTCTGCTATATTATGAGATTTTATAGACTTACAGCCTGACGGTGCATTGCGCCGCTCAAAATTATCTTAAAAATACTTGTATTTATTGGGATAATATGCTAAACTAAATAACGTTAAACATCATGAGGTGAAAAACGCGAATGATAGACATAAAAATGATTTTGACGGACCCTGAAGGGGTCAAAGCGCGTCTTGCGAAGAAGGGCTGTGAGGCAGACCTCGGCAAGATCGCGGCATTGGATGAAAAGCGTCGCGCGCTTATCGTTAAGATAGACGAGCTGAAGAGCGAGCGCAACAAGGCGAGCGCCGAAGTGCCCAAACTCAAGAAAGAGGGTAAGGACGCGAGCGAGATATTCGTGCGCATGAAAGCGATAGGCGAGCAGATAGCGGCGGGAGACGCCGAGATTGCCGCCGTAGAGAGCGAGTTAAACGATCTCGTGTGCCGTCTGCCCAACCTTCCCGACGACGACGTAGTCGCTGGGGGCAAAGAGAACAACGAGGTTATCAAGGTATTCGGCAAAAAGCCCGAGTTCGACTTCACACC
>CANPYH010000017.1 GCA_947588325.1 uncultured Clostridia bacterium | reverse complement strand
ACGTTTTTGATACCGACAAAAGACATATCGGGTTGCGAAAGTTCGACCGAACTGTCCGTGAGCGAAACCTTCTTCGTTGTTCCATCGGAATATGTCGCCGTAAGTTCGCCGCCGTCCGCCTCCAACGCATCCCCGATATAATAGTCGACTTTCGTCGGCATTGCGGTTACTTCGATTTTTTGCAACACGACGTCCGAGGGAGGCTGCGGTTTGGGGGCATCTTCTCCGCAAGCTGCAAACATAAACGGACAAAGCACAATAAACAGCAAAATCAATGCGGTAAATTTTTTTATTGTTTTCATTGTAAACTCCTGTTTCTTATCAACTCCAAACTACGGCGGCGATTGACGCCGCCGTAGTCTGAAAGCCTTTCTGTGTGATTATGAATTTTAAGACACTTTAATCTTAAACGTATCGGTGTAAGTAAGCTGATCCAAGCCCGTACCTTCCGTCCAACGGTCATAGTACGTAACGCTGGAAATAAACTTAACCGTTACATCGTAAGTTCCGGGTTGTACCGAATCGGCTATTACAAACTTGAAGCCGGAAGGCGCTTCGTAGTAGTCGAATCCTTTGAAGCCGAGATGGTGGAAAGTGGTCGCTTCGAGCGTTATACCTTCCTGTTTCGGGTCTTGGATCTCGAACCTGTAACCGCCGTTATACGGTTGATTTTTGGGATCGTTACCGTCGACGACGGGACGGTTGCCCATCTGGTCCTCTTCTCTCGAAATGTAGTTGAGCTTTCCGCTCGATTCAGCCGGGTTCTTATATATGTTATTGATATATACGGAAAGTCCGCCTTGGAATTCATCTGTGCCCGGGCCGCCTACATAGTTTGTATAACCGCCCGTGGTCTCAAGGAATGTACCGTATCTGTAATAAGGTATCGTAACTTCGCTCGACTTGGAACCTTTGCTCAATTCTATTTCCCCGCCTTCGAGGTTCTTGCCTTCGTACGAGAATGCGGATACTACATGTATTTTTATGGTTACGTCACTCGTCATACGCCCGTCAAGCTTTGCTTTAAGTCCGGTGATATTGAAGTCTTTGAGTTCCTCCGGCTTTCCTTTTAATACTCCGGTAGCATTATCGAAACTTACGTCTACTCCCTCGCTGTCAGTTACGCTTCCGGTGAACGTGATATCCTTTGTCTGAGGGACTTCGAGTTTGACTTTATTGTCAACTCCGCGAACCATTTGAGCGGAAACTTCCAGATTCGAGGGAATCAAGTTGCGGTTTGTAATCGTGTTGACTTCCGTGAACAGTATACGCTGCGCCGATTTACGTATCGCAAAATACTGAGTTGCGGACGGCAACGTGCACTTCGCTTTCGACGCTTCGTCGGTCAATTCACCCCATGCGGGATTTTTGTACTCCGCCTGATCTTCCGCATTCGCGGGAACCATGACGGTATTACTATCGTGATCGAAATATCCGACCGTTACGTTTGCGTCTTGCGTGGAGGCTCCGTCGCGGAGGCAGTTATCCGTACCGGTGCGTGCGCAAAGGTTCAACGGAGTCCAGAAACCCGTCCAGGCGTCGGTGCATATCGAGCCGATGAAGCCGGACTGACGGCGAACAAGAAGTTCCTGTACCGCATAGTTGTTTGCCGCGGTGTGATACATACCGATCTTGTTGAAGGCAGCCATAAGTCCCAAAGTGCCCGCCTTTATTGCGGCGTCGAAAGGTTTGTAATAAATTTCGCGAAGCGCTTGCTCGGTCGCCATAGTGCCGAGTCCGCCGTACATATCACGCCAGGTCTCTTGCTCGTTTGCGAACAGGTGCTTGACTTCCGTATTGACGCCCTTGGAAGAACATCCGAGCACGGCAGCTACCGTCATCTTTGCGGAAAGAAGAGGATCTTCGGAATAATACTCGGTATTTCTTCCTCCGAAAGGAGTACGGTGAAGGTCGCACGCGGGAGCGCGCCAGCTGGTCGTTCCGTTATCAAGCGACTCGTTACCTATCATTCTGCCCATTTCGTATGCAAGATCGTCGTTGAAGGACGCCGCAAGAACTCCGTTTCCGGGGAACCTCGTACCGCCTATACCGTTAGATCCGTCAAGGCACTGTGCAGGATCGAGTCCCGCCGCCTTTACCGAGGGATAGCAAGCGTGGCCACTTCCGACATATTCGCCGCGACCGACTATCTCGCAAAGTTCTTCCCAAGTGAATTGGTTCATGAACGTTTCCCAAAGTTTGGAATCGGCGTCGGTACCCTGAACAACCTGGCCGTCAACCAAATCGAGCTTGAACTGTTTCCCGAACAACTGGGAGATTTTTACCGTAATATCCGAATAGTCACCTTCGTGCGACTCTGCCTGCGTCCAACCGGACGGAAGGCTGCCCTTTACGTACCAAGGATCCGTTTCTTGGTCGCGATAAGAATAATACGTCATCGTGTCGTTGAGTTTGTCGTATTGAGCCTTGGTTATTGTGCGTTCTGCAAGCGTCGGAGTAGTCGGCTGCTTCATACCGGTAGCTCTCGATATCTTGTTAGCGAGCAACGACTCGGTGGTGGAGTCGTATTCGCCCGTGAATACAGGGAAGAGCTCGTTACCGTTCTCATAGTCGGTAGTGCATTTGATATCCGACTCTATCGTACGGATCATCGTGGATTCGACGTCGTGAGAATTATGACGAACGGAAAGCTCGTAATTGCCTTTTTCGAGTTCATAACCCTTGAAGCTGTTTTTGTTCGCGTCGTTCCAGTCAAACGAAGCCATGTCCTGCGCATAGAATTTGAGCGTGACGAGTTGGCTCTGACCGGGTTGCAGCAGTTCCGTTTTCTGATATGCGACGAGATTTGCCGCGGACTTTTCTATTCCGCCCTTGGTGTAAGGCGCAGCATAGTAAAGCTGAACTACGTCTTTACCCGCAACGTTACCCGTGTTCTTAACTCTCACTCTGACGGTGATGGACTCGTTCGGTGCGGTAATCTTTCTTGCCGTGATATCGGCAGGAACAACATCCCACTCGAAAGTGGTGTAGCTGAGACCGTAGCCGAAAGGATATTGCACTTGATCGTCATACCACTTTGTGCCCTTTCCTTCCGATTCCTTGTTGTAATCGACATAGCCGGTCTCATAGTATCTGTAACCGAGGTAGATATCTTCCCTGTATTCTATGGACGAGAAATTGGTTCTTTCTCCGTTATAGTAAAGCATTGCGTCGCTTCTTTGCCCGTCTACGATATTCTGCGATTGGTCGCCTACGTTTGTCCAATAAGGCGCTTTTGTGAAGTCTTTCTCCCACAAATCGCTCGTTCTACCCGAAGGATTCGCAGTTCCGTTCAATATATTGCCGATAGAACTTACCGCATCTTTACTTGTAGGACCCATCCAAACTATCGCGTCGACGGAGTAGTCACCCTCATCGGCTGCAAGTTCGGGAATCTGCACCGTCGCCGGGGAGTTGATAACGACAATTACCCTATCGAAATACTTCTTTACATGCTTGATAAGATCTTTCTCGTTGTCTTCCAACTGCAAGTAGTGATCGTTTGTGTTGGAATGTCCCTTAACATCGTGTGTTTTAAGGTCGGCGCCCTCTTCTCCAGTACGGTAAAGGACAACGATGGCCGCATCGTTATATGAACGATATGTACTGATTACCGAATTGGAATAATCATTGATGGATATCTCGTTGCCGACGACGCCGCCCGCACTATCCTTTGCTCTGTAAAGATTTATCGTGGAAGGATTTAAACTGTATCCGGCAGCGCCTAATGTTCCCTTAAAGTTGGACTCTTCGTAACCGAAGTAGTAACCGAAAGGGGTAACTTTCGAGTTCTTGGCAAGCGGCAGAGCGTTATTCTTATTTTTGAGAAGGACGGTGCCTTCCTCGGCTATTCTGCTCGCAAGCTCCGCTCCTGCCTTGTCGATTTCATCGCTGGAGCTGTAATCCTTGTACGACATATTTTTCATGCCGCTGTTTGTAATGGGCTTGACCTGATACTTCGTTTCCGCAACAGCGTCAAGCGAGTCTATGTCAATGTCCTCGTAAGTCGTCACCGCGCCCGAAGGTCCCTCAGGTCCCTGCGGCCCCTCCGGCCCTTGCGGTCCTTCAGGTCCCTGCGGTCCGACAGTGCCGCAGCCGGTGAGCACAAAAACCATAACCAAGCACACCGTCAGCAGCAAACTCAACAAAAACGTGAGTCTTTTCTTTTTCATCTTCATCTTTTTTTCTCCTTTGAAAATTTTCGGAACTGAAACGCCCCGTCTACCACGTATTATAGTTGAAAAAAAGCGACATTACGATTTTTGGGGCGATTGAAGAAATTTACGGCGCGAATTATGCTTTTCCCGCAATTCACGCCGTAAACTCGTCATTTCGTGACGCACGAATTGTATACAGAATATAATAGCTCTCGAACCCTGTCGGCCGATCAATGTTTTTGTAACAAATCTATAAGCTCCTTCACCCGCGCCCGACTTATATGTAATTTATCTTCGCCTAACACAAGGCAATCTCCTTCGACGCTCGTAACGTTACGGAGGTTTACCAGACACCCTCTGTGACACTTGTAAAAAAATCCGAGCGGAAGAACACCTTCAATGTCTTTCAAGTTGCCGTAACTCTTATATACGGCGTGGGAGGTATGATAAAATCTGTAATGTCCCTGAACTTCGATATAGTTTATATCGCTGATTTTGAATCCCATGTACCCGTCCGATGTAGGCAAAAACACCCGCGGCCCCATGCTTGTCAGACATTTCAACGCGCGAGCAAGCGTTTGTTTGAAAGAATTGTAAGATAACGGTTTCAAAATGTAGTCGAAAGCGTTGACGCCGAAGGCGCTTATCGCGTATTTCGAATGATTGGACACAAAAATCAGCACAACATTGGGATCGGTCTTGCGCAATATCTTTGCCGTTTCCAGCCCCGAAATATGCGGCATTTTTATGTTCATGAATACGATGTCGTATATCGGTTTATAATCATACAAAAAAGATAAGCCGTCTTTGAAATACTTTACCCGAAAGTATTCGCCGACTTCTTTTGCGTATCTGTCCAACACCTCGCCTAAAATTTCCGCGTCGCGAACCTCGTCCTCTACAACCGCCACATTATACATCTTATCCCCTCCTCTTTTCAGGGTTGCCCCCCATTATTTTCGGTACATTGAATAATCAGTTCTATGTACTAAAAAATAATTACATATCGGGGAAAAGGTATATTGTTGCAAAAATTGCATAATCCGAGAATAATTTTAAGCCAAATTGTCAAAAACTATTGACTTTTTTCGAAAAAAGGATAAAATAAACCCATAATAAGTACATAGAACTGATTATTCCATGTACTTATTTTGAGCCGATTATTTTACATATAATGAGGCCGCCGCCCGAACTTAAAACACCCCCTCGTAGTCGCGAGAGGGTGTTTTTGGAGCTACTGGCCGGACTTGAACCGGCGACCTGCTGATTACGAATCAGCTGCTCTACCAACTGAGCCACAGTAGCAAATATGCGCATACAGCTTTGATATAATACCATTTTATTCGGAAATTTGCAAGCGTTTGCGCGGTATATTTTCGGATAAGTTCGGCGCGGGCAAAGGAAATGTTTCCGCAGCCAACCCGCCTGACGGTATTGACAAAACCGCGCGTTTGTGGTAGTATTTGCTCGATGAGTTTTATAGATGACGTAATAGATTTCACACTGCCGAGACTGCGCAATGAGTATGGGGACTTTCCCTTTTCCCATTCTTTCATTGCGGCAATGTTGGACGGCGTGCTTAAAACGTACAGAGCGCGGCTGATCGACGCAAAGCTGAACCCCGCGCTTAACAGTGCCTCTGCGCCCGATATTGTTAAGTATATATGCGGGTACCATTACGCGCGCACCCTCCGCCTTGATGAAAAGACGCGGGAGAGTCTGATGTTCGACGAGCGGTACCGACGCGAGCTGATCTACGACGTAACCGACGAACTGTTCGTGCTCGAAAACATCAACACAAGCGCCGTGCGTATCGTCAACAGGCATAACCCCGTCTATTGCAAATTCAATATCCTGCTCGACTTTCTTATCGGCATAGAGATACATAACCGCAACGCGAGCGACGAGAGACAGTTTAAGTCCGTACTCAAGCTGTTCGAGACAGCCTTTCTCAAGCTCAAGGGCATACTCACGCTTATCACCCAAGGGCTGGAAAAAGAGGGCGTTATCGTGTGGCGTAGTCTGCACGAGCTGGAGTGCGTAATATCCGTATTGTGCAAGTACGGCAAGGACGTAGTAACCGAGTTCGACGCCTTCGACCGTTTCGACCGCAAGCGCGAGGATATGGACGAGGCGACCGCCGCCCTCTTCGACGAAAAGACCGCGGCGTTCGGCATTAACGTTAAGAATAATAACGAAGTCGACCACTTCGCCAACTACGGCTGGTTAGGCGCTATCCCCGGGCTTACGCTCAACAAGTGGAATCTTAACTTCCGCTATCTCGAGGAACTTGCGGGGCTGGCGGATAAGTATCGCGAGTACCAGGTGGCTTGCGACGCCTCGCACATGAACGCCAAGACTATGAAGTGGGAAAAACAGCGCGTGCTCGACTTCCTCGTCAAACGCTGCTTCAACTCCACGTTGATAATCATCGATAACTATATGCCCTTCCTGAGCAGATACAATATCCCCGCCGACAAAAACGCCGTCGGCAAGATGATTTCCGACTTAAGGCGGATGATAGACGCCTTTCTGCCTCCGATTCCCCCGACGGAAGAATAATCTACAACTCTCCGCAACGCTGGAGTTTGTTCGTCGGAAAAAAGGATTATAGTTAATATTTTTTCGCTTTTCTTGTAAACAATTACTTTTCGGGTAGCTGACGAGACAATCCCCTCAGTCGGACTTCGTCCGCCAGCCCCCCTTACTAAGGGCGGCCACGTTCGTCTCCCCGCTATTCGGGGGAAAGTTACTAACTTGCAACATTACGGAAGGTGTTGTTGCTTGATTCAAAGGCAACTATCCCGTGTGGCCGCCCGAAGTCGAGGGGGTCCGCGTAGCGCCTGAGGGGATTGTCTTGTAAGGAGCGAAAAAGTACGGTGATACAAAACGAGACGAAAACACCCTTCGTATATCGTTCAAAACTGTCCTACTGAAAAGGTACGCGTTGCAAATTTGCAACGCGTACCTTAATGTTTAATTTATCCTTTTACGCGAGTTTGAAACGAACCAATCCGAGAGCGGCAGAGAGGTGCAGCGCCGTTTGTTTTCGTTTCGATTTATTTGTATTTTCCGACTCCTAACGCCTTCTACGCAAACCGTCCGCCCGTCCATCTATATACCCCTCATCATAACGATCATTTGTCGGCGTGTTAAAGTTAGAACTACTATGAATATTGCGCCTACCGCCAAAACTTATAACGATGTGGAGTCTTTTATGCGGCTTGGCTTCTTTTACATTCTTTCTGTCGGCCTCTTCGATAGTCAAGCGGTATGCCTCTTTTGGTTCGTTTCCCATCTCAATAAAATGTGCGTATCTCTCATTTGCCGCTTTGAAGTATTTGAGTTCTGCTTTTGTATATTTATCTTTCGAGAGTACGATAAAGACTATATAAGCGACGGCAAAGATAATTACCCCGATTCCGCATAACACTGCCGCGATAATCATACTCGTGTACTTTCCGTCAAACACACCCGGAAGAGAACTTAAGGCGATAATAGCACCCACAACAAACAGCGCAAGCCCAACGCCCATGCCGATATAGCAGGGCACGGAAAACCGCTTCAACTCGGCAAGTTTAGCGTCGCATTCCTCGTCCGTCGGAAAGTACGGAAAAGTTTTGCTATCCGTCCAACTCTCAAGATCCGATTCCTTAAGTTCCATAACACCCTCCCCTTTGATATTTCTCTAATAATTTAAGTATAATCATTTTAGGATGATATGTCAACAAAAAGCCAAAACCACAATGAGCACAATATTATGCACGTAAATTTTCGATTTACTATAAACTTTTTGTCGCTGTAATGAAGAACATACCCAACATAATAAAATACTTGCCTTCCATATAGTCGGCTTTCATTTGCTCATGCCGTTCTTTCACTTTTGGTAGTAGATTATAAGCCTCATAATTGTCAAAATAAGAGGCATCATCAGCAGCCCATAGATCGGGATTAAAGTACAAATCCCAGAGTTCTTCGCGATATTTTCCATCAAAGTCTACTGACGTAATTGCCGAGGAAAGCACGTCTATTTTATTAAACCCTGCATCGCGCAACATTGCAGGAAGTTTGCGCGCAGTATTTCTATCTCCCGATTCATTTGAATGCTCCCATACGTAAAAACAATCATCAAAATATTGCGATTTTGGATAAACAACATTGACGCCGTCGTCTTCATCCTGAATGAAAAGAGTACCGTCAGGGCTCAGTAACATATAAAGATTTTTAAGAAGCTCTTCGACCCTGCCCAGGTGCAACAAAACCGCCGAAATATGGATAATATCAAAGCCAAGAATGTGATGACGCTGCATGTGAGAAAAAATTTGACGGAAGAAGTCATCGGAAGTAACATCGCAACAGAAAAATTCAACATTTTCTGTAGCCCTTGTATTTGCAATTTCAATCGCTCCCGCATTCTTATCAATACCCATAAGAAAGCGAAATTTGCACTTTTCAAAACGGACGAGTACATTCTCGCCGGTGTCACAACCAATATCAAGGACGGTAGGAGAGGAATACTTTGGGAAAATATGCTCAAGGTGTTGCAAAGCGTACGCATTGAGGTACTTATTTTGCTCCTTGAGCCTGATTTTTTCAACCTCTTTTTCGGTCGAATATGTGCTTTGCAAATGTTCGTCAATCTTGAGCTTAATACTCGCTTGCTCGAAGATTGCAAGCACAAGGCTTTCGATATCATGATATTTTTCGATGTAAAGCCAATTAAGACTACCTAAAAAGAGATTTATTATTTCTAAGTTCTGCTCCGTCAACGGTTCAATAACGACGGGAACTATATCGTATGACGGATTCCTATTCAGCTGATAAATTGCGCGGGAAATTTCATTGCGTACCATGATAGAAGAGACGCTCTCATTAGATAGAAAAACTACGAAATCTTTAGAATTGTTTATGGCTTGATTTATCTCTTCAACGAAATGCTGCTTACTATCTCGGAGTTGAAACCAACAAGATACACCATAAAATTTGATTGTATTAACAATCTTCTCTACTATATCTTTATTTGCATTAGAATACGAAACAAAGATATCGAATCTCTCCGACATAATGCTGCACCTCAAAATAACACAATATAACCTTTGTCATTATAGCACGTTGTACATCATAATTCAAGACATTTTTACATTTTTTGTCGATATACATTAGTGAAAATCTCCTAATCGCAAAATTAGAAACTTGTATTTGCTTTACGGCAAGTGAGTCTTTACAATTGGCAAGATAAGTAACATATCACAAAGAAATGGTTATTGTTATATCAAACTATTCTATCGAAAAGGTACGCATTGCAATTTTGCAACGCGTACCTTAATGTTTAATTTATCCTTTTACGCGAGTTTGAAACGAACCAATCCGTGAGCGGCAGAGAGGTGCGGTCAGACATAAAATATATCTTCTTACACAAGCCAATAACGAACCTACTCCGGGACGGCGAAGAGTGGTGCTCAGAGGCACGAGAGAGGTTATTTCGACGCAGGAGTTTACTATAATCCGTAAATGACTGTGTCGAAATGTTCTCGGTTCGTTGCCTATCAGCGTCGCTATTGCGCCGTCCCAACTCATATGTGCGAAAGAGATGTAACCACTCCCCCCACCGACTTCTCCGCCGCACGCTGCTTGAAGGCGAAAAACTCCGACTCGTCGCCGCTGTCCGAAACTATCTTGATGCAGGCGAAGGGCAGGGCTAAACGGGTGCAGACCTGAGCGACCGCGCCCGACTCCATGTCCACTGCCGTAACAGACGGGAAGGAGCGAAGTATCGTTGCCACCTGCTCCTCGGTGCCGACAAACTGCTCACCCGAGCCCATTACGCCCCGCACCGCGCCCGACGCGCGAGCGAGAGCGTCCGACAACCGCTCATCCGCGGGAATCTCCACCCGCCCGACCAGGTCGATAAACCCGTCCTCCTCGCCGAGACACCGCACGTCATGCTGGATAAACGCCGTGGGCACGACCGCGTCCAAGGGCTTAACCCCGCGAATGCCGCCGCACACACCCGTCATAAGCATAGCCGTCACGCCGAACCGCACGCCGAGCACCGTCGCGGCGAAGGCAGCATTGACCTTGCCTATCCCGCTCTGCACGGCAACGACTTCTTTGCCGCCGATCATGCCGCGGTAAAAGACCGAGCCGCCTATCTCCGTACTCTCCGCGCCCGTCATAGCGCCGACTATCCCTTCTATCTCGACGTCCATCGCTCCGATAATGCCTATCTTCATATCCACCTCACAGACTTTCTTTGTAGGTCTTGCCCCAGCTCTCCAGCACGTCCATCACGGGACGGAGCGTCTCCCCCAGCTCGGACAGCGAGTATTCCACACGCGGCGGCACCTCGGCGTACACCCTGCGCTCGACCAGCCCGTCGCTCTCCAACGCGCGGAGATTATCCGTCAAAACCTTCTTGCTGATCGCGGGGATAGTGCGGAGTAAGTCGGTAAACCGCTGCACGTCGTTGTGTACGAGATTGCGGATAATGAGTAATTTCCACTTGTTCCCGATAAGCTGTACCGTCGTCGCAACGGGGCACTCGGGCAGTTCGTCCCTTGTCAGCATAGCCTTGACCTACCTCCTCAAAAGTCGGTTTGATTATACCATATATGCCCGCCCTTGTCAATGGTTCAAAAACGAAACTATGTAACGAATTTATTATCCGATAACAGAAAGGTAACAATCCGTGCAATCTTATTTTATATCTGCTATACTATGGGCGTAATCGGTAAGGTTACGAAAATTCATTCAGGAGGCGACAATTATGTCGAATTTCAAGAAAGTCGGAATCGGTAGCCAGGCGCGCGTGGAGTTGCACGACGCACTCGGTCTCACTGGCGCGGAAGTCAGCGTCAACGCACTCCCGCAAGGCGCAAGCGTGCCCTTCGTCCACTCGCACAAGCAAAACGAGGAGATCTACGGCGTACTCAAAGGCGCGGGCTATGCGGAGATAGACGGGGAGACCGTCCCCCTTGCCGCGGGCGATTGGCTCCGTATCTCCCCCGCCGCAAAGCGCAGGTTCTTCGCCGCGAAAAACAGCGGGATCGAGTATATCTGCATACAGGTTAAGGCAGGCTCGCTCGAAGAGTACACCGCAGCGGACGCCGTTATAGGCTGAACACGCGACCGCGGCCGCGCGGCGGCGAGATAAACCGAAATCCACGAGAGATAACCCGAACCGCGCGACCTATCCATATGGCGATATTATCCCCACCCACCAAAAAAATAAAGCCCACAACGGCGATATAACTTGCCCCACATAAGCGGGGGACGAAAAACTTAAACCCCCAAAACGCAATAAAGACTAAAAGAAAAGAGCAGGTGACTGCCCTTTTCCTTTTGATATGCGCGGTGAAACTTTGTAATTTGCGTTACTTTAAGCCTCGCCGACGTGAGAGGACTGAAATTATCGTCTTACGACTTTTTCTTTCTCATGATTGCTTGCACAACCAATATAGCGATCAGGGCTATAGCGACGGTGCCGAGTACGATATTGATAGCGAGTGACGCCGACGCGCTCCTTTCCTGTTCGGCTTTAAGTTCGTTATGCCTCTTCTCCAGCTCTCCGAGCCCCGTCCAGAGCGCCTCATCCGCCGCACGCGAAGCCGATGTGAGCGCGGTAATGCGTTTCGACAGCGCACTGTCGGTCGCCTTCAAGTCGGCAATGGTGCTGCTGAGCAGAACGCTCGCCGCCTTTTGCGCCTCGTCGAGCGCCGCTACTTTATCCTCTATATCCGCCTCGTTGGCGTCGATAGCCATTTGCAGGATATCCACCGCGTTGTTTAATCCGCGCTGTACCGCCTCGATAGCCGTTTCGAGAGCCTCGTCCGTCTCCACCATAGCCTGTTCGAGCGAGCTGATCTTGGCGTTGGTGGAAGTCAGACCCCAGCGGATAAGCACGTCCGCCGCCTTGTACGCCCTGTCGAGCATGTCGATTTCGTGCTCGAGGTCGGCCTTATCCGCAGCAAGCGAAGCCCGAAGGTCCGCAACCGCATTGTCGAGGTTATCCTGAACGGCGTCGATAGCCGCCTGCAAAGCGATGTCGGCGTCCTGCATAGCCTTTGTGAGGTCGTCGTCCGCCTTTTCCATGTCCGTGCGAAGGGCGGCGAGCGCGGCTTGGTACGTCCTGTCAAGCGCCGCGACCTTCGCCTCTATGTCCGACTTATTAGTCGCAATCGTGTCGTTCAACGTCGCGACTTCGCTGTTTAATCTCGCCTCGAGATTGTCGATAGCGTCTTGCAAAGCCTGATCCGCGTCCTCCATAGCCTGCTTAAGTTTGGCGTCCTCCGCCTCCATCGTCGTTTGAAGGAGGGCGAGAGCGTCGCGGTGCGCCTGATCCAGATCCGAAACCCTCTTCTCGATATCCGACTTGTTATTCGCAATCGTGTCCTTTAACTCCGCAACCGCGTTATCCAGCTTGTCGTCCACCGCGTCGATAGCGTTTTGCAAAACCTGATCGGCGTCCTGCATGGACTTTTGGAGCGCGGTTATTCTGTCGCCGAGCGCTCCGTCCGCTGTCTCCATAGCCAATTCAAGGGCAGCCATGGCGGCGGTGTATTTCTGATCAAGCTCCGTAACCCGCTTGTCGATGTCCGTTTTATTGTTGTCGATAGTCTTGTTAAGGTCCTCGACAGCCTTGTCTAACTTAGCCTCCAAAGCGGTTATAGTCTCGTTTATCACGCGGTCGGCGTCCCTGTATGCGGCGTCCAAAGACGCAATGCTTGACAATATATCGGTATCTTGCGCCTTCAACGCCGTGATTTCGTCGTTAATAAGCGCGTCCGCCTGCTCGTAAGCCTGCCTGAGCTGCTCAAGTTTGGTCTCGAGGTCGCTCCTGTTCTTTTCCATGCTGTCCCGAAGCTCCGCAACCGCGTTGTCGAGCTTGGTCTGTACTCCCTCGATTGCCGTGGTCAAAGCGCCGTCCGCCTCTTCCATAGCCTTACGGAGCGCGGCAAGGTCGTCGGCAAGGCTTTCGTCGGCAAGCGCCAGCTCATTGTGCAAGACTTGGTCCGCCGCAATGTACGCGTCGCTTAACGCCGTAACCCGCGCGTCTACGTCCGACTTGTTCGCCTCGATGGACGATTGCAAATCCTCGACCGCTTCGTTGAGGTTCTCCTTAACCGAGTCGATATTGTCCTCGATAGTCTCGGGCGTGGGGATCCAATATGCGTAGAGAGTGAGAACCCGATCGTTTCTGTCCCAGCCCTTCTCGGCGTAATCCACGGGCGACATATTCTCGTCGAAGAGCATTTCGCCGTCGCCGCCGCTCATGGTGTAGTAGCCGCCGAATGTATAGCCGCGGCGCACGGGGGCCATATACCCACCGGGTAGCGGGTCACCGTAGTCTACCGAAAGACTTGAAGTGCCGCCCCCGCCGCCATCGGCATTGAGAGAGATCAATGTTTTAGCCTTTTCCCATATCGCGAAGAGCGGTATGGTGTCGCCGTCTGTAACCGCGAGGTTCAATACCTCGTCGCCGTCGCCGTATACGACGTCCCCGCCTGCCACGGTCGCCCAGCCGACGAAGTTATATCCCGTGCGGGTGAAGGCGTTAGCCGTGAGGGGTGCGGCAGTGCCGTATGAATGGGTACTGCTCAACGTGGTGCCGACAACTCCGTCCGCGCCCTCCGCGCTGTATGTTACCGTGTATGTGTTAGCTTCCCAGACCGCGTATAAGGTTATGTCATCCGCCCCGAAATTGACGGTACCGCCGCCGCTGTACTTGGCCGTCGCGCCGTCTTTCTCGTCCGACCAGCCGAGGAACTTATAGCCCGTTCGCGTGGGAGCGGTTTCGGACACCGTTGCCGAGCCGCTTGCCGCGTATATGGTCGAGTCCGTCGGTGCGCCCGCTCCGCCGTTAGCCGAATAGAGCAGGACGAGCGAGGAGGCGTCGGCGACTATGACCGAGACGTTTTCGGTCACCTTGTACGAGTAGGTGTTACCTTCTGCATCGGGGAATACCCGCGTACCGTTGATAAATACTTTGGGCTCTGTGCCCGTAACGGTAAACTTAATTGTGTCGCCGTAGGACGTGCTGTCCGAAAGCCCCTGTATGGTGTAGCCCTCTGCCGCGCTTTGCGATACGGCAAATTCCATGACATGCCATACGGCGTATAAGACCACATCGGTCTCGGGCATAGTGAAGGTCTGCCCGCCCGTAAGATCCACCGCACCGCCGTCCGTGCGCGACCAGCCCGCAAAGTCGTAGCCGTCCCGAATGGGCTTTGCCTCGATGACCTTGACCGAGGTTTTCGGCGCGGGATAGGTCACGGAGACAGTGTTAATAAACCGACCTTCGCCCACGTTGTAGGTCACGGAGGGGTTTTGCTTCCACACGGCAAAGAGCGTGACCGAGCCGTCCCCCATGGTGAACTCGCCTTCGGGGTAATACTCCGCCTTTTCCGCGCTGCCCGACAGCGCCCAGCCAAGGAAGGTGTAATCGTCCCGTTCGGGCTTTTCCGAAGAAATGGTTACGCTCTCATCGAGGTGCAATTGCACGGTGGAAGGCGCGCCGTATCCGCCGTTAGCGTCGTAGTATAAGGAGTATATAGGCTTTTCCAGCCAGGCGGCATAGAGTACCACCGTTGCGCCCTCTTCGCCCGTAAGCCCCGCGTTATACGTCGTTTCGGCGGTGTACATAGCCCAATTCTGCTCTTCGTATATGTTCCAGCCCACAAAGTCGTAGTTCTCCCGCGCAAGGTGCAAACTCTCGGCGGAGGGCAATGTCAACGAGCCGAACACTATGTCGTCAAGCTGATCGATATACTCGCCTTCGCTGTATAATTGTATTTTGTAAGTAATGGCTTCCCACCGCGCGTATAGCGTAATATCGCTGTCAACGGTGAGCGTTTTACCGTTAAATGCCTGACCGTCCGCGTCATAGTATTGCGTGCCGCCCTCTCTCGAATCGTAGTAGCCGAGATATTTATAGCCGTTTCGCGCGGGGACGGTTATCCCCGGAAGTTCGCTGTCGAAAGTTCCGTCATATGTTCCCGCATTATTACCGCCCATGGCATTAAGAATAATCTTGTGCGTGTTTGCCTTCCATATGGCGTATAGTGTAGCCGTGCCGCCGCTCGCGTCGGAAAGGTTTTGCACCGCTTGCCTGTCGGTATATATGGCTTCGCCCGTTTTTATCGTTGACCAGCCTTGGAATGTCCAGCCTTTGAGAGTAAAGCCGTTTTCGGGCAGCGGTATCTCGCCCTCGTCGTATGTTCTCGGGGACGAAGGCGTGTTTCCCTGCACGTTCTCGCTGGCATTGCTCGGTTTGTTGCTGTCAAATACTATCGTGTACTTGTTCGCAACCCAATTGGCGTATAGCGAAATAGGCGAATCGAAGTCGCAATTCTTTACGCTGTGACCCGACGCGTCGTAATATTTGGTTCCCTGCCCGCCGCGGCCAGTGTAATATCCCTCGAAGGTGTAGCCTTGGCGGGAGGGCACTGCGATTTCGGGCATTGCCGAATCGAATGTCGCCGTGGTGTTCTCCGAGCCGCCCGAACCGCTCTCTTTGTAGAAGGTTACATTGCTTTGTTTTGCAACGCCCGAAGCGGTTATGATTATGTCGTTCGTTATGTTTGCGCCGTGAATGACTATGTTACCCGTACGATTGTCGTATGTAAATTCACGGGAAAGAGTAAGCGCACTGCCGCCGACTGCAACGGAGATATTTTCGGGAAGATTGTATCCGTGAACAGCCGTCAAACGCGCGGAGTATTCGGTGTTATATGTCGCCTTTGTCGCTCCCGAAAACTCCACATGTGTCATTCTCGAACTTACGGACATTGCCCTGTAATACTCCAAAGTCGGAGCCGAAGGACTGCCGTTATAGGTGTAGGCGTTGCCCGCCTCGTCTTTGACGGACAGCCCCGAAACGGAAGAAAGCCGTATCGTGCCGTTCTCGCTTTTGTCGGGTAATGTGAAGGTATAGCGAACCTTGCTTTTGCCGTTTTCCGTGACAAGCTCGGGAGAATCCGAAGAAGCGAAAGATTGCCCGTTTAACGTTATATTAGCCGTGCCGCCCGAATTAAGGCTCACCTTTTCATTAAATTCCACGCTGTATTTTATAGTGTTACCCGCTACCGCAATGCCTTTGTCGCTGTCCGCAATGGAAGTTTTTTCCAAAGACGCGCCAGAAACCGAAGGAGCGGTTCTGTCGTATAGATAACAAATAGGGTGACAAATAAACGGTCGAGAATCGAGACTGCCATTGTTAGAAAACCAAATCTGTATCGAACAAGTCGTACTCGGGACTTTAGTCTCGTTAAGGGTACGAGTGATATAATGCTGAGCAACCCAATAATTTGAGTGAGTGTGTCTCACTTCGTCGCCAATCTGCCTATTGGCGGAATCTAAAAAGCGGAAACGAATAGAAACTCTGTGAGTCGCGGAAGCCTGAAAAAAGAATGTAGCCGTGGCACTAATACTGAGCTGTCCTAAATCGGCTTTTACTCTGTCTGCGTCCGAAAGCGTAAGCGTATAATAAACGCCACCCGTGTAGTTACTTCCACCAAGGTCATTCCCATTACCACTTGATTTGATGACCCAGCCACACTCACCGTTTTCATAAATAGTATCTGCCGCTACTCGTGTGTTGCCATCTGAACTTACACCCCAACCCTGAGAAGCGATGGACCCCTGGGTCAATGTTGGAATAAGATTAGGTGTTTGTTGTGAGCCTTTCCACTCGTCAACGGTATTGGTACCATTACTGCTACGACTTGCCTCTACATATGTTGCCGTGCCGGGGAAAGTAAAAAATAAAACCGCTGCCAATAGGGCGATCGCAACGGCTGTCACCAAGGCTATTATGTACTTTTTCTTTGCCGTCATATAGCGACCCCCCCCCCTATTTTGCGTCGTATAAGTTACTTTATTTTGTTTCATGAGTTATACTCCTCCACATCGTTTTCACGGTTTTATCATAACACAGTTTCGTGTTTGTCACAATAGGAAATCGCGATTTTGGGCAAACCTTAACAATTCTTCACGAGAATAGTTTTTGCGGATATTGCTATCCCACTTGCAAGGAATTGTGTTATTTGCTATAATACAAATATGAATTATACGGTTTATGACAGAAATCTGCTGTTTGTCGAGGACGATGAAAAACTCAAGCGGGAAATGATCGCCTGGTTTTCGTGCGAGAACACCGTTTTCACGGCTTCCGACGTGGAAGAGGCGGTGGAAATACTCAACAAGCGGGGCAATATCGACGCGGTTATACTTGATCTCGTCCTCCGCCGCAGCATGGGTATCGACCTGTTCACAGCCTTCCCCACTCTCCCGCCCGTGATAATACTCTCCTCGCTCAGCGCCGAGGACACTATCTTTAACGGACTGACCTCGGGCGCGGTGGACTATGTAATTAAGCCCTGCTCCATGCGGCTTTTGGAGACGCACATCGCGATGCGCCTGCTCCCAAAAGCGGACGCGGTGCAGACCTTCGGGGCCTTTACCGTCGACGCCAACACGCGCACGGTCAAGTATAAGAATATGCCCATATCCCTCACCCCCTCCGAGTTCAATATCCTCTTCTTCCTGATCAAGAACCGCGGCGAGTACTTCACCGCCGACGAAATATACGAAAAAATCTGGTGTGCGCCCAGCCTGCACACGGGCACCATTCGGACGCACCTATCCTCGC
>CANPYH010000016.1 GCA_947588325.1 uncultured Clostridia bacterium | reverse complement strand
CCCGCGTATCGGTGTTCAAGTGCGGGTGGGAGCTTGCCTCGATAGACTATGCCGCGACCTGCGTTGCGGTGAGCGACGGGGAGTACGGCGTGCGGGTGTACGCCACCGACGGCACGACGGTCGCATGCTACTCCGTGGACAAAGTGACGGGTGAGGCGCACCGCGTCTATTCGAGGGCGCAGGAATGCCTCGGTATCGCCTCGCACGACGAGAGCGTGATGGTAATTACGCAAACGGGCTCGGTAATAATCTCCCCCGCAGGTGAGGTGAGCGAGGGAGTCGGTATGCCGGACGGCGCGGGGATACGCGGAGTAGTGTCGACGGCGGAGGGGACGGCGCTTGTTCGGCTGACAAACGGCTTAACCGCCATAGTGCTGTTCGACCGCGCCTATGACGTGGGGTACGAGATCGTATCGATAGCCCCGAGGCTGTACCTCGGCGACATATACGGCGCCAAGTACCTCTTTGCGTTCGGCGAAAGCGGAGTGACCTCAATCGGCTCGGTGGACGGCGACAGCATGTGTTTTGCCGACGGGAGGTTATATTACACGCGGGGCGGAGCGCTTTACTACCGTGAGGCGTACACCTGCGGCGCGGTGGCGTATAACGACGAAATCGCGGCGGGGAGCGCGGTGGGAGTGCGGGAGATCTACGAAACCAAATTCCCGCAAAGCAAGCATAACGCGAATATTGTGATTAAGGCGGAGGAAGTATGATGGAAATAGTATCGTCGCTTATCGAAGGGGGCTGTTACTCGGTAGTGTTCGCACTGCTGCTGTTTGTCGCGCTTCGGGCGAACGCGGTGCGGGAGAAGTGCTATCGGAAATTCATATCCGAACTTCTCGGCGCACTCGGCGCTTTGGACTTGATGAACGGCAAGGTGGACAGGCTTATTTCGATATGCGAGAAAAGGGACAAGAGCAAGAAAAAGGAGGGGAAAGTATGCGATTCTATAACGTCGGGTACGTCGGTAACGGAACCGTCGTCGGCGGGCTGAAAGAGGACTGCGACGCGGTGTATTTATATTCGTCGGGCACGGTTAAGCGTAAGGAGCTGGCGAGCGGCGCGACTACCGTTGTCGCTTACGGCGGAGCGTTTGCCCCCTTATACGGCGGATCTGTGACCGTCAAAGGAGATAAACTCGTTTATGAACAAAGAGAAAGTGCGCGCACTCAAAGCGGACGCGCGTAAAATCGAAGAGCGGATATACCGCGAAGGAGATAAAAATGGCGTCATACACTGACAGCATGAAGAAATTGCGGAAAGCCGCCGCACAGGCGACGGAAGACCCGAGAGACAAACTGATCGAGGAGCTCGAGAAGTTGGAGAGCGAATACGAGAAACGCGCGGAAACGTCCTCCGACCTGCCCGAGCCTCCCAAATACGACCGTCTGCAATACGACACCGCGACGGACGAGGAGATCGAGAAGAACGCCGAGGACAGCCTCGCCGACTACAAAAACTCCTCAATCGAGAGTATCGAAGAGGAAGCAAAGGCGGCTAAAGCGGCAAAGGAAGCAGAGAAGAACGCGACGAGAGAGTCTGCGGAGAGGCTCGCGGCGAGCATAACTTCGCAATACGACGAGGCTATGTCCGCCTTCTCCGACGACGCGTTAAAGCGCGGGCTCGCCCGTTCGAGCATTGTCGCTAACAAGTCGGCAGAGCTGATGAGCGGAAAGGCGGCGGCACTGTCCGAAGCGTCAATGGCGGCGGAGCAGGCGGTAAGGGCTATAGACAGCGAGATTAACGAACTCGAAGCCAGCCGCCGCAAAGCCCTCGACGACTTCAACATAAGATACGCCGCGAAGGTTACCGAGAAGATAGCCGAGCTTCGTGAGGAGCGGGACAAAAAGACGGAGGAGATGATTAAGTATAACAACAGCCTTGCCGAGCAGGAACAGAAGGACGCGCTCGAGCGCGCCGAGGCCGCAAGCAAGCTGTACTCCGACAAACTCGAAAGGGATAAACAGGAGAAAGAGCTGGGCAGCTCGACGCTCGCCACGCTTAACCGCGCAAAGTACGACGCGGTAAGAAACTACCTCTCCACCCTCTCGAGGTCGGAGGCGTCCAACGCTGTCAGAAGCGATCCCATGCTCCGCGCCGAGCTGTCCGACTACTACTTCTACTCCCTGTACAACGAATTCTGCAAGTAAGGAGCGCGCGATGAAACTAACCAAGAAATGTATTTTCGCCATTGCGTCCTTCGTCATACTCGTCTTGCAGGCGTTCGGGATTAAGGTCGACGTGCCCGTCGTAAACGAGATAATCGCGGCGGCTGCGTCCGGCACGACCAAGAAATCGGACGGCACCGACGGCGAACCTTCGGACGCACCGAGCAGCGATCCCGACGCGGCATACCCCGAGGACGAGCAAGGGCAAGAAGAGGAGCAGGACAAGCCAGCGGACAGCGAACAAGATGGTGAAGAAACGGAAGGAGATAAACAGCCCGACGAACACTCCGGCGAAGATATAGACGAAGATATAATAGAATGACAACAAGCCTCAAATGCCACAACATCCGAACTGCCATTGCAAGAGATTGTTTATTGACGCTCCCGTCCCAAGCGAAACGGGCGGGGCGACTTGCGATATCCGCAAATTTACGGAATATTTGTTTTCGGAAAAATATTCGGACAACGGTAAGATTCGAATGTTTCGAATGCTCGGATTCGATATAAACGGCGAGTATAAATTGGGGTTATTAAATGAATATGGTCAAAGGATAAGCATTGAAATTGATTTGACAAAGAACGGAAGAAATATTAGACTTATCACAGGATGGATGGTTCGCCCAAAGGGACTCATTACCTGTACAACACCGCTCGGAGGCTGAAATGAAACTGAAATATTTGGATTGCGTGGAACTCATCGTTGAAAAAGAGGAATATGCAAAGCAAGGCGTCCACAAGGGAATGTTCGGAGCGATCATGTTAGAAGAACAAATCGGGGACACTTGGGACGTTATTTTTTCCGAATTCGGTACAGGGAAAGATATCGCCGAAATTTCCGTTCACGAAAAGGATTTACAGTGGCATGCGAAATTTTCACGCGACGATCCTGGAGAAGAGGTCGATTGATGTTTATCGTAGGTCATATCATTTTTTATCCATATCTCACTATGCTACAACGTAGCCTGTGAGTCCACGGGACAATAAAAAGGAGTAGCACGCTACTCCTTTTTATTTTTCATTCAGGATTCCCCATGGGGATACACCCGAGGCACCCTGTTTATTTAACCAAACTTACTTGTTGGCTTTGTTCTTATACGTCTCCAACCTGACCTTTGCGTCATGCTCTGCTTGGGTGAAGAGTACGTCGGCAACGTCGGGTTTAGCGGCGTTGAGGGTCTTATATCTCGTCTCGCCGAGGATGAAGTCGCGGTAGGAAGCCGTGGGATCCTTGGAGTCGAGGGTGAAGCCCTTGTCGGGGTTATAGCGGTAGAGCTGCCAATAGCCCGCCTCGACGGCTTTCTTCTGCTCGATCTGACCGAGATCCATACGGATACCGTGGTTGATACAGGTGGAGTAGCAGATGACGAGCGAAGGTCCGTCGTAAGCCTCTGCCTCTTTGAGTGCGTTAAGCAGCTGAGGCTGGCTTGCGCCCATAGCGCACTGTGCGACGTAGACATAGCCGTAGCTCATAGCCATCATGCCGAGGTCCTTCTTCTTGGTGCGCTTACCGCCCGCAGCGAACTTTGCGACGGAGCCGGTCGGGGTTGCCTTGGAGGACTGGCCGCCGGTGTTGGAATAAACCTCGGTATCGAGGACAAGCACGTTGACGTCCTCGTTCTGCGCGAGTACGTGGTCGAGTCCGCCGTAACCGATATCGTAAGCCCAGCCGTCGCCGCCGATGATCCAGAAGGACTTCTTGACGATGCAGTCGCTGTCGGCATAGATGGTTTCGAGAACGGATTTAAGTTCGCCGTCCGCCGCCTTGATGGCCTCGGGAAGAGCGGCTTTGATATCCGCCGCGCACTTCTCGGTGACGGCAACGCTCTTCATGTTAGCGCCCCATTCCTCGAAGGAGGCTTTGAGGCAGTCGGGGCAGCCGAGGTCGATCGCCTTCTTCATATCTGCGGCGAGCTTTTCGCGGCGTGCCTTGTATGCAAGGAACATGCCGTAGCCGAACTCCGCGTTGTCTTCGAAGAGGGAGTTAGCCCAAGCGGGACCCTGACCCTTGGCGTTGACGGTGTAAGGGCAGACGGGAGCGGAGCCGCCGTATATGGACGAGCAACCCGTTGCGTTTGCGACGATCATGCGGTCGCCGAAGAGCTGGGTAACGAGCTTGACGTAAGGCGTCTCGCCGCAGCCCGCGCACGCGCCCGAGAATTCGAACAGAGGCCGGCTGAACTGGCTGTTCTTGGGATTGGTCGGAACGACCTTCTTGTCGGAAACGGTCATGGCGTAGTTCCAATTGTCCTTTTCCGCCGCGATAGCCTTTTCGACGTCCACCATAACAAGCGCCTTTTCCTTTGCGGGGCAGACGTTTGCGCAGGACGAGCAGCCTGTGCAGTCGAGAGGGGATACCTGCATTCTGAACTGCATTCCCGCAAAGCCCGTAGCAGGCTTGCTCGTGAAGGATGCGGGAGCGGCGTTAGCCTCTTCCTCGTTCATAAGAACGGGACGGATGCAGGCGTGAGGGCAGACATACGCGCACTGGTTACACTGTATGCACTTGTCAATCTGCCACATGGGAACGACAGCGGCGGTACCGCGCTTCTCGAACTTGGTCGTACCCGTGGGAACGGCGCCGTCGTCGCTGATCTTGGAAACGGGGAGTTTGTTACCCTCCTGCGCGTTGCAGACGGAGACGAATTCGGTGTAATACTCGCTCGCCTTTGCCTCTTCTGCAACAGCGGCTACCGCGCCGTTGCGAGCCGCGCCCCAGGAAGCGGGAACGGCTACTTCGCGGAGTTCGCTGATAGCCATGTCGATAGCGTCGCAGTTAGCCTTGACGACCTCGGGACCTTTTTTGCCGTAAGTCTTTTCAACGGCCTTCTTCATATAAGTCTCGGCGTCGGCATAGGGGATAATGTTGGCGATCTTGAAGAACGCTGCCTGAAGGACCATGTTCTGGCTCTTGGGGCTGCCCGCTTTCTTTGCGGTGGCAAGCGCGTCGATCGCGTACATCTTGATATGCTTCTTGGCAATGAGCTTCTTCATGGATGCGGGGAGCTCTTTGTCAAGCTCTTTGTCCGACCACTTGCAGTTAAGCAGGAAGGTTCCGCCGTCTTTAAGCGAAGAGATCATGTCGTACATGGTGACGTAAGCGGGCTTGTGGCAAGCAACGAAATCCGCCTCGTCGATGAGGTACTCGGAGTGAATGGGCTCGTCGCCGAAACGCAGGTGCGAAAGGGTGAAGCCGCCCGACTTCTTGGAGTCGTATTCGAAGTAACCCTGAACGTATTTGTCGGTGTGGTCGCCGATGATCTTGATACTGTTCTTGTTCGCGCCGACCGTGCCGTCTCCGCCGAAGCCGTAGAACTTGCAACGAACGGTGGACTTGGGAGCGGCGTTGATAAATTCGGGGTAGGGAATGGAAGTGTGGGTTACGTCGTCGTCGATACCGATGGTGAAGTGGTTCTTGGGCGAGGACTTCTTAAGCTCTTTATAGATGGCGTTGACCATGGAGGGCGTGAATTCCTTGCTGCCGAGAGCGTAACGGCCGCCGACGATCTTGATATTCTTTCTGCCCGCTTCGGTAAGAGCGGAGCAAACGTCGAGGTAGAGCGGCTCGCCGAGGCTGCCCGGTTCCTTCGTTCTGTCGAGAACGGCGACCTTCTTGCAGGTTGCGGGGATAGCCGAGACGAAATCCTTGATGGAGAAGGGACGGTAGAGACGTACTTTGACTACGCCGACCTTTTCGCCCTTTGCGGCGAGGTAGTCGATAGTCTCCTGAACGCTCTCCGCACCGCTGCCCATAAGCACGATAACGCGATCGGCGTCGGGCGCTCCATAGTATTGATAAAGCTCGTACTTTCTGCCCGTGAGCTTATATACGGCTTCCATTTTCTCTTTGACGATCTCGGGAACGGCGTCGTAGTATTTATTAACCGCCTCTCTGCCCTGGAAGTAGATATCGGGGTTCTGAGCGGTACCCTTCTGAACGGGGTGTTCGGGATTGAGCGCGCGGCTCTTGAAGGCGCGTATGTCCTCCATATCCACGAGGCTCTTCATCTCGTCGTATTCGATAGCGTCGATCTTGCTTACTTCGTGGCTGGTACGGAACCCGTCGAAGAAGTGCAGGAAGGGCACTCTCGATTTGAGCGTAGCGAGGTGAGCGACGAGCGCGAGGTCCATAACCTCCTGAACGCTGTTCGAGCAGAGCATTGCAAAACCTGTCTGACGGCAGGACATAACGTCCGAGTGGTCGCCGAAAATGTTAAGCGCACCCGCGGCAAGCGCACGTGCCGAGACGTGGAATACGCAGGGAAGAAGCTCGCCGGCTATCTTGTACATATTCGGGATCATAAGGAGCAAGCCTTGCGAAGCCGTGTATGTAGTGGTGAGCGCGCCCGCAACGAGCGAGCCGTGAACCGCGCCTGATGCGCCGCCTTCAGACTCCATTTCCGCAATGCGGAGAGGCTGACCGAACATGTTGAGCTGACCTTTGGTTGCCCACTCGTCCGCCGCCTCCGCCATGGGCGATGAGGGAGTGATGGGGTAGATCGCGGCTACTTCGGAGAATGCGTACGCGACGTGGGACGCCGCGGTATTTCCGTCGATAGTCATTTTTTTCATGAGAAAATCTGTCCTCCATATAAATTTGAAATATTTTGTGTTTCCGTTGGTACGAATACCGACAATAATTATATCATTGCAAAAAGTCGGTGTCAATGTTTTTCGGGCTTTTTTGCGCGGGTAAGGGGGTAAAATGTGGCTTAAAAGGGGAATAAACGGGTTAAGCGGGGACGGCGGCGATGATTTTTTACGCGGCGGGGCAAGGCGGGGCGAGAAAGTGCTTTATTTTCCTTGATTTTTATTTTCGGATGCGGTATAATCACTGTTGATAAAGGCGAATGAATTCGTAAATTTTATTTGGAGGAACATATATAACCATGGCAAACAAAAACGTAAAAGTGGCAATCAACGGCTTCGGACGTATCGGCAGACTTGCTTTCCGTCAGATGTTCGGCGCAGACGGCTTCGAGATCGTCGCTATCAACGACCTCACCTCGCCCAAGATGCTCGCACACCTTCTGAAGTACGACTCTTCTCAGGGTAACTATGCGGGTATCGGCGGCAGCAAGCACGTCATCACGAGCAAAGAGCCCGTTCTCGCAGAGGACAAGAAGACCGTCCTCACCCCCGGTTCCATAACCGTTGACGGTACGGAGATTACTATCTACTCCAACCCCAAGGCTATCGACTGCCCTTGGAAGGAACTCGGCATCGACGTCGTTCTCGAGTGCTCGGGCTTCTACACCAGCAAAGAGAAGTCTCAGGCTCACATCGACGCAGGCGCGAAGCACGTTATCATCTCCGCTCCCGCAGGCAACGACCTCAAGACCATCGTTTACAACACCAACCACAAGACCCTGACGGCAGACGACAAGATCATCTCCGCAGCGTCCTGCACCACCAACTGCCTTGCTCCCATGGCTGACGCGCTTAACAAGTTCGCACCCATTCAGAGCGGTATCATGTGCACCATTCACGCTTACACCGGCGACCAGATGATCCTCGACGGACCGCAGAGAAAGGGCGACCTTCGCCGCAGCCGTGCAGGCGCATGCAACATCGTTCCCAACTCCACCGGCGCAGCAAAGGCAATCGGCCTTGTTATCCCCGAGCTTAACGGCAAACTTATCGGCGCGGCTCAGCGTGTTCCGACCCCGACGGGATCCACCACCATTCTTACCGCCGTCGTTAAGGGCAAGGATATCACCAAAGAGGGTATCAACGCCGCAATGAAGAGCGCAGCCAACGAGTCCTTCGGTTACAACGAGGACGAGATCGTATCTTCGGATATCATCGGTATGACCTTCGGCTCTCTGTTCGACGCAACCCAGACCTCCGTACTCAAGATCACCGACGACCTCTATGAGGTACAGGTAGTATCGTGGTACGACAACGAGAACTCCTACACCAGCCAGATGGTAAGGACTATCAAATACTTCGGCGAGCTTATCAGCAAATAATCGACGAATTAAGGTAAAAGCAACGCGCTTCCGCCTGTGGCAACTGAGGGTGGAGCGCGTTTCTTTTTATCTTTTCACCCTATCTTGCGAAAAATCGCAGGGAATTTTCTCTAACCGCTTGCGCTCACCGCGCGGATATGTTATATTATCCTATGATGAAGAGGAACGCCGACAAAAAGGAAAACGCGGGAGACGGCGCGACTGCCGACGACGATCTTTTCGACCCCGTTATAGCGAGGCTGAAATCGCTCGAAGCGCAGGTGGCTCGTTTGCAGCGCGACTGTGCCGACGCCGAAGAGACCGCCGACTACTACAAAAAGGCGGCGGAGGCGAGTAAGAGCAGGCTTGGCGCCCGCGCCGCGCTCGAAGCCGTTCTGCCCTTCGTCTCGGAGGTAATGACGGAGGCGGAGGAGAGCGGGAGCGAGGAGCTGTTTAACTCCGTCGCGCTTCGCTATGCCGAGCTCGAGCGGGACCTTAAAAAGGCGGGCGTGACTCTGCTTCGGCACAAGGCGGGAGAGGCGGCGGACCCTTCGTATATATGCAATATCCGACCCGTTTGGACGGAGGAGGAGAGCCGCGACGGACGGATAGCGAAATGCACGCGGATAGGCTGTTCGTTCAGCGACGGTTCGGATCCCATTTTAGAATGTATGGACGTGTTCCGCTTCAAGGATAAAGGAGATAAGGAATGATACTCGGCATCGACTTCGGCACATGTTTTTCCGCGGTGGCGACCATGTTCGGCAGGACGCCCGTGACGGACTTTATGTACGACCCCAACAGAACGGGGACGCCCAGTCTTTTCATGTATTCCCCCCGCAGCGGCGAACTGTTCGGCTATGAATGTCTGAGCGCCGAGGCTATGACAAACAGCGCCGACGTGGTGCGGTATATGAAGCGCAGCCTCCGCGAGGATCCCAACAATCTCGGCAAGGTGGTGACTTCGGGGGGTAAGAACTTCACAGTCGCCGAAGTGGTGGAGAAGTATCTCACATACCTGCTTAAACGCGCGGCCTCGGACGCGGCGAAGTGCGGCGAGTTCGATAACCCCGAAATAGAGGGCGTGACTATAAGCGCGCCCGTGGGCATATCGGGCGGGCTTATGACCGCGACGGACTATAACCGCTTCTTGATCGACACGCTCATGAAGATAACGGGCCTTGCGCGGAGCAGAATAAACGTCGTGCAGGAGCCTGTCGCGGCGGCGATATCCTATTTTTACGGGGAAAACCTGCGCAAGAAGTATACGGGGCAGCAGACCGTGCTGGTGTTCGACCTCGGCGGCGGCACTCTCGACGTGACGGTGGTGCGCCATGACCCCGACAAAATGACCTACGAAATCAAGGCGAAGGAGGGCGACCTCACCCTCGGCGGAAACGAGTGGGACGCGGCGCTCGGCGCGGCGGTGCTCAAACGCTTCGACAACGCGCGGTTCGCGTCGGAGACGGAGCGGTGCGACTTCGCCAACAAAATAACCAAGATGAAAATCGACCTTTCCTTTTCGGACGAGGCGGCCGTGTCCTTCAAGCTGGGCGGAGCGACCAAGATGTCCGCGGTAACCCGCCGCGAATTCGACGCCTGGACCAAACCGTTGCTCGACCGCGCCTTGCAGGTTACAAACAAGGCGATTGCCGACTTCGGCGGGATAGGGGGGATAGACAAGATCGTGCTCGTCGGGGGCAGCCGCAGATCCGCGAGCGCATGATCCGCGAGTATCCCTCGATAGGCGAGACGGGGGTTATCTCCCACGACCCCTCCAAAGCCATAGCGAAGGGCGCGGCTATCTTTGACAAGATGAAGCCGACGGAGCCTGATAAAGCGGTGGTGGACGACATAGTTACCCACACATACGGTTTCAACGCCTGGAAGGACGGCGAGGACGAGATGATATATAATCTCATCTTCAAGGGTATGCGGTTCGGCGGCAAGCGGGAGATATGCGTAAACTCGGATATGTACTTCTGGCCGCTCGACGACGAGCAGAGGACTATAACCTTCCTCGTGTACGAGTCGGACAAGACGGAGAGCGAGTGCGAGGACGGGAAGTGGATGGCGTTCGGAGCGGACGCCAACGCCAACGGTATGGAAGTGACCGTGCCCGTGCCCAAGGAGTTTCTCGGGTGCGCGCGGGGGTACACCGTATGGCTGTCATTCAAGCTGGACATAGACGGCGTGCTGGAAATAATCGTTACCGACGGGTTCGGCAACAGAGTGGGGTATAATAAAAAGCAGTTATAACTCCGAAAAAACGTTTGACAAGCGTTTGCGTCGGTGATATAATCAAGTCAATTCAATACAAACCGTTGAAGCGGAAGTAAAAACGCAGAGTGCGTCGACAGAGAGTCGGGAGGCTGAGATCCGATGGCAAGCAGGGCGTTACAATGGGCCGCCGAGGGCACGGTCAAAGGCAAAGCCGAGTATTCCGTGACGAGAGGGTATGCGTCAGTTACCGGGAATATGTCTGTATTCCGAATAAGAGTGGGTCTTTCCCAAACCAAGGTGGCACCGCGGAAGCAATTTCGTCCTTGAAACACATTCTCGTGTTTTGAGGATTTTTTTACAGGAGATAATTATGTACCCTGCAATCGACATAGCGAGAGAGTTCGCCAAAAACAAAGAATACAAAAAAATGCCCGTATGCTCGGAAATGCTCTCGGACATAAGAACGCCGATAGAGACCATGCGCATTTTCATGAACGTCAGTAAGCATTGCTATATGCTCGAGAGCGCGGGGGATAACGAAAGGCGCGGCCGCTATACCTTCCTCGGCTACGAGCCCAAGTCGGACATAACCTGCGTATCGGGCAGGGTCAAAGTTAACGGCAAGTGGGTGAGGGGCGCCGAGCCTAAGTCGTATATAAGGCAGGTGTTAGACGAGAACAGAAGCCCCAAAATTGCGGGGCTGCCCACATTCACGGGCGGGCTTGTCGGCTACTTCTCCTATGACTATCTCAAATACTCCGAGCCTACTCTCGACCTCGACGCCGAGGACGCGGAGGGGTTTAAGGATCTCGACCTCATGCTCTTCGATAAAGTCGTGGCTTTCGACAACTTCCGAAGCAAGATAGTGTTAATCGTCAATATCGACCTCGCCGACGTGGATAACGAGTATATCCGCGCCGAGAAAGAGCTTAAAGAAATGGAGAGGCTCATTCGCTATGGCAAGCCAAAAAAGAACGTCTCGGGCAAACTGCTCTCGCCCATACGCGGACTGTTCTCCGAAGAGGAGTATTCGGATATGGTGGAGAGGGCGAAGAAGCACATATTCGAGGGCGATATCTTCCAGATAGTGCTGTCCAACAGGTTCGAAGCGGAGTATGAAGGGCACTTGTTCAATGCGTACAGAGTGCTCCGCAGTCTCAATCCTTCGCCGTATATGTTCTACTTCTCGGGATCGGACATGGAGGTTGCGGGAGCCTCCCCCGAAACGCTGGTTAAGCTCGAGAACGGTGTGCTCCATACCTTCCCGCTTGCAGGTTCCCGACCCCGCGGCAGGACGGAAGAGGAGGATAAACTGCTCGAACAGCAGCTCCTTGCCGACCCCAAAGAGCTTGCCGAGCACAATATGCTGGTCGACCTCGGGCGCAACGATCTGGGCAAGATAAGCAAGTTCGGCAGTGTGAAGGTGGAGAAGTACCACGAAGTACTCCGCTACTCGCACATCATGCACATAGGCTCGACGGTGCGCGGCGAACTCGCCGAGGGCAGAACCCCCCTCGACGCGGTGGACGCGATACTTCCCGCGGGAACGCTGTCGGGTGCGCCTAAAATCATGGCGTGCAAGCTCATAAACGAACTCGAGGGGAATAAGCGGGGAATATACGGCGGCGCGATAGGCTATATAGACTTCACGGGCAACCTCGATATGTGCATAGCCATTCGCATAGCCTACAAGAAGAAGGGCAAAGTGTTCGTCCGCAGCGGTGCGGGAATAGTCGCCGACTCGGTGCCCCGCCGCGAATACCGCGAGTGCGTCAACAAGGCGGCGGCGGTGATAGAGGCTCTGAAAGAATCGGAGGGAGAGTTATGATATTACTCATAGACAACTACGACAGTTTTTCGTATAATTTATACCAGCTCATCGGCTCCGTAAACCCCGACATCAAGGTCATTCGCAACGATGTCATGACGGCGGAGGAGATCGGCGCGCTTCGTCCCGAAGCAATAATACTCTCGCCCGGCCCCGGTCGACCCGAGGACGCGGGAGTGTGCATGGACGTCGTGCGCGTGCTCGGCGGCAAGGTGCCCATTTTGGGCGTGTGTCTCGGACACCAGGCGATATGCGCGGCTTACGGCGGGACTGTTACGTACGCAAAGACGCTCATGCACGGCAAACAGTCGGTAGTGACGGTTAAGGAGGGGGAGCGGCTGTATAAGGGCTGCCCGCCGTCCTTCCCCGCGGCAAGATATCACTCGCTTGCGGCGGCGGAGACCGATCTGCCCGAATGCCTCGAAGTGACGGGCAGGGCGGACGACGGCGAGATTATGTCGGTTAAGCACAGGGAGTTTGACGTATACGGCGTGCAATTCCACCCCGAGTCGGTTATGACGCCTCTCGGTCTGACAATACTCGGCAACTTCCTCGATATAGCAAAGAAAATATAAAGGAGAAGGGATATGATAAGAGAAGCTATTAAAAAGATAGTGGACAAGCAAGACCTGACTTATGACGAGGCGTATGCCGTCATAAGCGAGATAATGGGGGGCGAGACCACCCCCACGCAGAATGCAGCCTTCCTTGCCGCGCTCTCCACCAAGAGCAACAAGGCGGAGACTATCGACGAGATAACGGGGTGTGCGGCGGCTATGCGGGCAAAGGCGCTCTCCGTAACTCCCCCCTGCGAGGTGCTGGAGATAGTGGGCACTGGCGGCGACGAGGCGCACTCCTTCAATATCTCCACGACGGCGGCGCTCGTCCTCGCGTCGGGCGGGGTCAAGGTCGCCAAGCACGGCAACAGGGCGGCTTCGTCGCAGTGCGGCACCGCCGATTGCCTCGAAGCGCTGGGGGTTAATATAGACCAAAAGCCCGAAAAGTGCGTCGAACTGCTGGAAAAGGCGAATATCTGCTTTATGTTCGCGCAGAAGTATCACACTTCCATGAAGTACGTCGGACCTATCCGCAAGGAACTCGGCGTTCGCACGGTGTTTAACATTCTCGGACCGCTCACCAATCCCGCGCATCCGACCTACCAGCTTCTCGGAGTATACGACGAAAGTCTGGTCGAGCCGCTCGCCAAAGTGCTTGCCAAGCTCGGCGTAAAACGCGGGCTGGTGGTATACGGACGGGATAAGCTGGACGAAATCTCCATCTCCGCACCCACCGCCGTTTGCGAGTTCGACGGGGATAACCGCAAGTCGTACGTCATCGCTCCCGAGGACTTCGGGCTTAACCGCGCGCAAAAGTCGGACATAGTCGGCGGCACTCCCGCGGAGAATGCGGAGATAGTACTCTCCGTGCTCGGCGGGGCAAAGGGGCCGAAGCGCGACGTGGTACTCATGAACGCGGGCGCAGCCTTCTTCGCAGCGGGCAAAGTCGGAAGCATAGGCGAGGGCATCAAGCGGGCGGCGGAGCTGATAGACTCGGGCGCGGCGCTTACTACTCTGGAAAAATTCAAGGTGATATCCAACGCATGAACATTCTCGAAGACATAGCGGTAAATACGCGTATTCGCGTCTGGCAGGCAAAGAAGGTTCGCCCCCTCGACGTGGTTAAAGAGGAAGCGCTGTCGTCGGTAATAACCCACGACTTCCCCTTCGAGCAGGCGCTTCGCACCCCCGACGTATCCTTTATTTGCGAGTGCAAGAAAGCCTCACCCTCCAAGGGCGTGATATCAAGAAACTTCAATTGCAACGCCATAGCGACGGAGTATGAGAAGGCGGGAGCGTCGGCTATATCCGTCCTGACCGAGCCGAGGTGGTTTTTGGGCAGCGACGAAAATCTGCGTCTGGCGGCTCAGACGGTGAAAGTGCCTCTGCTTCGAAAGGACTTTGTCGTGGACGAGTATATGATATACGAGGCGAAGAACCTCGGCGCGTCGGCGGTGCTGCTTATTTGCGCAATACTCGACGACAAAACGCTCACTCGCTACCTTTCTATCTGCGACGAGCTCGGTCTGTCCGCGCTGACCGAAGCGCAAAACGAGCGGGAAATACGCCGCGCCGTGGGCGTGGGCGCTCGGGTAATCGGGGTGAATAACCGCGATCTCCGCGACTTTACCGTGAATTTAGCTACCAGCAAAAAGCTGCGTTCCCTCGTTCCCAAAGACAGGCTGTTCGTTGCCGAAAGCGGGATCAGGACTATAACAGACGTCATGTTCATGCGGGACTTGGGCGCGGACGCGGTGCTGGTGGGCGAGGCGCTTATGCGCTCGAAGGATAAGGCTAAAATGCTGTCGGAGTTCAGAGCGGCGGGAAGGCGTAACCGATGAAGATCAAGCTGTGCGGACTGTCCCGCGAAGAGGATATTATGGCGGCTAACGACCTGCTCCCCGACTATATAGGCTTCGTGTTCTGGGACAGGAGCCGTCGTCGGGTGACGGAGGAGGTCGCAAGGCGGCTTCGCTCGGCGCTTGACGGCAGGATTAAGGCGGTGGGCGTATTCGTCGACGAGGACGCGGAGCGCGTTGCGACGCTCGTGCGCGGCGGGGTTATAGACGCCGTTCAGTTGCACGGCGACGAGGACGGGGAGTACATCTCCCTTCTGCGGGCTTTGGCGGACTGCGAGATTATACAGGCGTTCAAGGTTCGCGGCGAGGCGGACGCGGAGGCGGCGGAAAAGTCGAGCGCCGACCTCGTATTGCTCGACGCGGGACTGGGCGAGGGCAAACCCTTTGAGTGGGAACTCGTCAAGGGAGTGCGCCGTCCCTACCTACTTGCGGGCGGGCTGACTGCGGAGACCCTCCCCCTCGCGATAAAGACGCTCTCGCCCTACGGTGTGGACGTAAGCAGCGCGGTGGAGACGGACGGGAAGAAGGACGCGCGGAAAATGCGGGAGTTCGTACTTGCCGCCCGATCGGTATAGCCCGCGCCGCATATATTAAACGATAAACGAGAAAAAGATTACAGACGAGACAGGAGAAATTGACAATGTCAAAAGGAAGATTCGGCATACACGGCGGGCAGTACATTCCCGAAACGCTCATGAACGCGGTGACGGAGTTGGAAGAGGCGTATAACCGATACAAAAACGACCCCGCTTTCAATGCGGAGCTCACCGAATTATTCAATAACTACGCAGGTCGCCCCAGCCTGCTTTACTACGCGGAAAAGATGACTAAGGACCTCGGCGGCGCGAAGATATACCTCAAACGCGAGGACCTCAATCACACGGGCTCGCACAAGATCAATAATGTGCTCGGGCAGGCGCTTCTCGCTAAAAAGATGGGTAAGACCCGCCTCATAGCCGAAACGGGCGCGGGACAGCACGGCGTTGCAACGGCGACGGCGGCGGCGCTGCTCGGCATGGAGTGCGTGGTTTTCATGGGCAAAGAGGACACGGTGCGGCAGGCGCTCAACGTCTATCGCATGAAGTTGCTCGGGGCCGAAGTGGTGCCTGTAACGACGGGTACCGCGACGCTTAAAGACGCCGTATCGCAGGCAATGAGGGAGTGGACGAGCCGTATGGCGGATACGCACTACTGCCTCGGTTCGGTCATGGGTCCGCACCCGTTCCCGACCATCGTCCGCGACTTCCAGTCCGTCATCTCCCGCGAAATCAAGTCCCAGCTACTCGAAAAGGAGGGGCGGCTTCCCGACGCGGTTATTGCCTGCGTGGGCGGCGGCTCCAACGCCATGGGCAGTTTCTATCACTTTATCGGGGATAAGAGCGTCCGCCTGATCGGTTGCGAGGCGGCGGGCAGGGGAATAGACACCTTCGAAACGGCGGCGACTATCAACACGGGCAGAGAGGGCATATTCCACGGCATGAAGTCGTACTTCTGTCAGGACGAGTACGGACAGATCGCGCCCGTATACTCCATATCCGCGGGGCTGGACTATCCGGGTATAGGTCCCGAACACGCCTACCTCCACGACATCGGTAGGGCGGAGTACGTCCCCGTTACCGACGAAGAGGCGGTCGAGGCGTTCGAGTATCTGTCGCGCACGGAGGGAATTATCCCCGCAATCGAGTCCGCGCACGCCGTGGCTTATGCGAAGAAGGTCGCGCGGGAGATTGGTAAGGATAAAATCGTCGTCATCACTATCTCGGGGCGGGGCGACAAGGACTGCGCGGCTATAGCGCGATACAGAGGAGAGAATATATATGAGTAACATATCACGCGCATTCGACGGCGGAAAAGCCTTTATACCCTTCATAACCTGCGGAGATCCCGACCTCGAAACGACGGCGAAGATCGTTCGCGAAATGGTGGCAAACGGCGCGGACATTATCGAGTTAGGCATACCCTTTTCCGACCCAACGGCAGAGGGACCCGTTATCCAGCAAGCCAGCCTTCGTGCCCTCCGCGGCGGCGTTACCACCGACAAGATTTTCGATATGATTCGGGAGCTTCGTAAGGACATAACCACCCCCTTCGCGATAATGACTTACGCCAACGTCGTATTTTCCTACGGCACCGAGCGGTTTATATCCACTGCGGCGGAGGTCGGCGTCGACGGGTTGATTCTGCCCGACGTCCCCTTCGAGGAGAAGGAGGAGTTCGAGCCCGTCTGCACCGCGCACGGCTTGGACTTTATCTCCTTCGTCGCGCCCACTTCGAGCGACCGTATCTCGCGTATTGCTCGCGAGGCAAAGGGGTTTATCTATGTCGTCTCCTCACTCGGCGTTACGGGCGTCCGTTCGGCAATAACCACGGATATAGGCAGTATCGTCGGGCTTATCCGCCAAAGTACCGACGTTCCTTGCGCCGTCGGCTTCGGCATATCGACGCCCGAACAGGCAAAGAAAATGTCCTCACTTTCCGACGGCGTCATAGTCGGCAGCGCCATAGTCAAGATAGTCGGACAGTACGGCCGTGACAGTGCGGAGAAAGTGGGGGAGTATGTGGCACGTATCAAACGCGCTCTTATGTAGGGACGGCGCATGGCGGCGCTGATAGGCACGAACCGAGAACATTTCGACGCAGTCATTTACGCTATTTCGTAAACTCCTGTGTCGAAATAACCTCTCTCGTGCCTCTGAGCACCACTCTCCGCCGTCCCGGAGTAGGTTAGTTATTGGCTTGTGTAAGAAGATATATTTTATGATGTAAAGCACTCTATTACGCATAGGGTGCTTTTTCGTTGGCGTTACTATATGACAATCCCCTCAGGCGGTTTAGCGCCAGCCCCCTCGACTTCGGGCGGCCACACGGGACAGTCGCTGTCGATGCAAGAAACGACACATTTCGTAATGATACGAATTTAGCAACTTATTTCCCGAAAAGCGGGGAACGAATGTGGCCGCCCGAAGTCGAGGGGGGGGCTGTCACGCTGAAAGCGTGACTGAGGGGATTGTCTTGTATTGGACTTGAGTAACTATTTACCTATAAAGCTGTGATTGTTACTTCAAGTAATAACCTTTGCGGAGATCAGGACTGCGAGAGTAGACCTGCGGATCTCAAGTTGGCGAGCAACAAATTGAACTGCGCAAGCAAAGTGTCTGCCGACGCATTTGCTACGGGCGCGGCGGGGGTTACCGTTCCTGCAGGACCGGCGGGACCCTGCGGACCTGTTTCGCCCTGCGGACCTTGGGGACCTGCGGGACCTTGCGGACCTATCTCACCCTGTGGACCTGCGGGACCCATCGGGCCTATCGGACCCGTAGCACCTGTTGCACCTGTCGCACCTGCAGGACCTGCAGGACCTGCGG
>CANPYH010000015.1 GCA_947588325.1 uncultured Clostridia bacterium | reverse complement strand
TACTCCGCGCGGTGGGACTGGATAAGAACTACGTCGAAGTCGTCTCCTGTCCGACCTGCGCTCGTTGTATGTACGACCTCGAAAGCCTCGCGGGCAGGTGTAAAACAATGGCGAAGGGCGTTACCAAGCCCCTCAAAATCGCGGTTATGGGGTGCATAGTCAACGGACCGGGCGAGGCGGCGGACGCCGATATAGGCATAGCGGGCGGGAAAGACAAAGCCGTCCTCTTCAAAAAAGGCGAGATAGTCTCGACTCTTCCGACTGCGCAGGCGGAGGAACAATTTATAAAAATGGTGGGCGAACTTCTCTTATGACCGATTTCAACGAAAGATTTGCAGCCGCCGCAAAGGAGCTTGCGTATATCCGCTTTATCTCGGCAAAGATAAATGAGAAAACACTCAAGGTCACTATCAGCGGGGTATATAACGCTTCCGACGCCCAACGTTTCGAGCGTGACAGGAACAGGATAATAGAAGAACTGCGCAAACTTCTCCCGCCCGCCGCGAAGGTGGAACTGGTCGCGACCGCATCCTCTTTCTGCGGTGAGGAGATAATCCGCATCGTCCTCGACTATATAAGCACGGCGAGCGCCTTCGTCTTTTCCTCGCTTAAACGTGAGGATATCTCGACCTCGACTAACGAGAAGGCTGTGACAATCCGCGTCGACGAGACGGTGGGGGACTACATCGAGAGCGGCGGCATAGCGACGGGGCTGCGGGCACACCTTAAACTCCGCACGGGCACGGACTACGCCGTCAGGATAGAGAAGCGGGAAGAGGACCCCGAGAGCGTTATGAAGGCGTTGGAGTCCAAGCAGTACCGACCGAGATTTTCCTATGAGCGGCCGGGCGAGGGCAGAACCATAGATCCCGCGGGGCGAACGCCGATGTGCGGCGAGCTTATCAGCGAAAAGGCGCGGTATATCTGCGACTGCATAAGACCGGAAAACGCCGTGCTTTACGGTACTATATCAGACATAAAAGAGTCCGAATACACCCCGAAAAAGGCGGAAAACGGCGAAAAGCGCAAATACGCGACCTTTTTCCTCGACGATACGACGGCAAAGATCAGGTGCGTATTTTTCCCGAGCGCAAAGTCGGAGAGCGTGCTTAAATATCTCGTGAGCGGCGCATATATAATCGCGAGCGGCAGTCTCGACTATGACACCCGTCTGGACGACGGCTCCTTGCGGTTCACCGTCCGGCGGTTTACGGGCTGCGAAAGGACGGACTTCACCGTCAATAAAGTCGTGCGGTTGGTAGACCGTGATTATCACTTCGTGTTCCCCGAAAAGTACGTCTACCGCACACAGGACGCGATGTACTGCGAGGTGAAGAAGCCGCTGACCGACGAGCCCCTCGTCATATTCGATGTGCTCACGACTTCGCGGCGCAACTTCGCCATGGGCGAGCTTGTGGGGATAGGCGCGGCAAAGATCAGGGACGGACGGATAATCGAGACTTTCGGTTCGTATATCAACCCCATGGGCGAACTGACCGACGACGTGAGACAGTCGCTGGGACTGACCGAGTCGGATATAGCGGGGAAGCCCTCCTTCGATCAGGTGCTGCCCGACTTTTTCAAGTTCTTCGACGGTTACGCGCTCACTGCCTTCCCGCTGGACGGCTGTGTGAAGGTACTGTCCTCCTATCTCGACAAACTCCACATACCCATGCCGACGGTGGTGGATATGACGACGTATGCGGATAAGACGGTGCTTAAACGGGAAAAGCACAAATATATCGGGAAAACGGTGGCTGCGGCGCTCCGTTTGGCTGAAATTTTGACTAATTCGTGAAAAACGCTTGCATTTATGTAAATAAACTGCTATAATACTCTTGACTTTAATAGTGATGCTATGAGAGTGGACTTGTCAGTCCGCTCTTAACTTTTTACGGGGGATAGCGTGGACGAGAAAATCATGAACGCCATAGACCCGAAAGTGCGCGAACTCGGTTACGAAATCGTGGATATCGAAAAGCGCACCGAGTACGGGCAAAAGGTGATAACCGTCATAGTCGATAAAGTGCCCGAGGGCATATCCCTCGACGACTGCGAGAAGCTGCACTACGCCGTAGAGCCGATAATGGACGAGCTCGACCCGACTAACGGTCAGCCCTATGTGTTGGAAATATCCTCGCCCGGGCTGGACAGACCGCTTAAAACGCAGCGCGACTTCGAGCGTAACTACGGCAAGGAAGTAGAGGTTAAGCTGTACGCCCCCATAAAGGGTAAAAAGTCGTATGAAGGCGTTCTGGTGGAGCGCACCGAAGGTTACGTCCTCATCGAGGGCGGCGGCGCGCTTAACAAAATAGAACAAAACAGGATCGCGGTAGTGAGACCGCTTGTGAGATTCGAATAATATCGGAGGAAGAAAGAAATGGTTAATAAGGACTTTTTCGCCGCACTCGACATGCTCGAGAGCGAGAAGAAAATACCCAAGCAAGTCTTTATCGAAACGCTTGAAACGGCGCTTGCTCTTGCGTACAAAAAGCAGTACGGCACGGCAAAGGCAATCGAGGTGCTCCTCGTTCCCGAGCGTTCGGCAATACGCATAATCGCGTATCTGACGGTAGTCGAGGAAGTGGAGGATAAGGATACCCAGATCAGCCTCGAGGACGCCAAACTTATCGACAGAAAATACAAGGTCGGGGATAGAATCACCGAAGAGATCGATACCAAGGGCGATTTCGGCAGAATTGTCGCACAAAACGCCAAGCAGGTCATTCTGCAAAAACTCCGCGAGATCGAGAATAACGTGGCTTACGAGGAACTTTCCGAGAAGGAGGACGACCTTGTTACCTGCGCGGTAAGGCGTATCGACGGCAAGTATGTATATGTCGAACTCAAGAAGTTGGAGGCAGTCCTCATGCCCTCCGATCAGCTTCCCGCCGATAAATTCTTCGTCGGTCAGCGCGTCAAGGTTTATGTCAAGAAGATTAAGCCCGGCACGAGAGGTCCGCAAATACAGGTATCGAGAACGGTTCCCGGTTTCGTACGCAAGCTGTTCGAGGCGGAGGTGCCCGAGATTAAGTCCGGTCAGGTCGTAATCAAGGCGCTTGTCAGAGAGCCGGGTTATCGCACGAAGATGGCGGTCTACAGCGAGGATCCCAACATCGACGCCGTCGGCGCGTGTGTGGGCAACAGGGGATTCCGCGTTAATAACATCGTCAGCGAACTCGGCGGCGAGAAGATAGAGATCATACCTTGGTGCGAGGATCCTCTGGAGTTCATCGCCCGTGCTCTGTCTCCCGCGAAAGTCATTATGGTCGAGGCAAACGAGGACGAGAGGGCGGCAAAGGTCATCGTCAAGGACGATATGCTCAGCCTTGCGATAGGCCGCGACGGTCAGAACGCCCGCCTTGCCGCAAGACTTACCAATTGGAAGATAGATGTCAAGCCGTACTCATCTCTTAAAGAAGAGGACGAGGAAGAGCATGCCGAGACGGCAGAGCAGGCAAGCGAGGCGCCCGAGGCGACGGACGAAATAAATCTGCCCGACGACCTTGACGTATCTCTGCCCGACAGCGAGGACGACTGATGGGGAAGATTCCTCAAAGAATGTGCATAGCATGCAGGCAGATGAAGGATAAGCGCGAGCTCGTCCGTTGCCGCGTAACCCCCGACGGTAAAGTCGAGGTGGACCCGACGGGCAAGAAGAGCGGGCGCGGCGCGTATATCTGCCGAAATGCGGAATGCGTAGCAAAGGCGCGTAAATACAATATGCTGGCGAAGGCGTTGAACGCCGAGGTCGGCGACGAGCTTTACGACGAATTGGAAAATAATGGGTGATATCAGAAGCTATTTGGGTTTTGCCGTGAGGTCGGGCAATATTTTGTACGGCATAGACAGCATACAGGCGAGCAATAAGAAAAAGTACGCTATGGTGATATGTCGGTCTGCGTCGGAAAATTTAGTCGGGAAAGCCACGGCATATGCGAATAAAAACAACATACCGTTGATATACTCGGAAGAGCCGCTTGAATTCAACGTCAACAGATTCAATTGCAAACTGATAGCAATCACCGACGTGAATTTGGCGAAAGCAGTTATAGGGACTAACGGGAGGTAACATGGCACAGGAACAAAAACAAACTCAACAATTTTCTTTGGAACTGCTCAGAGCGCTGATCGGTAAGACAAATGCCGACGGTCAGTTTTCCGCATACCGCTCGGAGATCGAAAAGGCGCAAAGCAGAGCGAACGCATTGCTTTCGTCGTGTCGGGAAATATCCGAAAGGGTAGCCAGACAAAAGCCGTCCGAACCCGTGGAAACGCCGCCCGTAAAGCAGGAGCGTAAGGTCGTCGAGAGCGTCCCCGCGAAACCTGCCGCGCAAAGCGAGGAGCCCAAAACGGAGCCGAAGCCCGCACCCGCGCCTAAAACGCCGAATGTTCGCACAATACGCATGGAGACGGTGCCGAGTTACGTCAAAGGCAAGGTGGATCTCAGTCCCGATTCGCCCAAAAAACCCCGCACTTCCTCAAGCGGCACCAAACCCGCATATCCGTCGCCGAAGCCGACTTCTTCGCGTACTCTCGGCTCACGGCTCACAACTCCGCCTCCCGCGGCTCCCGTGACAAAGACGCGCAAGTCATCGGATAAGGATAAGAAGAAGGAGTCCGCAAAGTCGTACGACGAGAAAAAGACGATGACCAAGCGTACGCTCATACGCAAAGGATTTATACAGGACGACCTCGACGACGACAGAATCAGAGTAAGAAAATTAAAGAACAAAAAGAAGAACGAGCAGACGGTTGCGGAGCCGAGGGTAATAGACAACGTAACTATCACGAGCGCACAGGTGACCGTTAAACAGCTCAGCGAGATGATAGGCGTACCCGCTCAGGAGATCATGAAGAAAATGCTCATGATGGGCGGCGCACCCGTAACGTCGATAAACTCCGTCGTCGATTTCGATACGCTCTTCCTCGTAGCCGACGCGTTCGGAATAACCCTCCGCCGCAAGGTCGCGCAATCTCAGGAAGAACTCGCCGAAGCCCTGCACGACGAGGCGGACGACGAGAAGGATCTCGTATCCCGTCCTCCCGTAATAACCGTCATGGGTCACGTCGACCACGGTAAAACCAGCCTGCTCGACGCAATACGCAAGAGCAACGTAGCGGGCGGCGAAGCGGGCGGAATAACCCAGCATATCGGCGCATACTCGGTAAGCTGGGAATACGAGGGCAAGAAGCGCAAAATTACCTTCCTCGATACCCCCGGACACGAAGCGTTTACCGAAATGCGCGCAAGAGGCGCCAAGGTAACGGACATAGTAGTTCTCGTAGTCGCGGCGGACGACGGCGTACAGCCGCAGACAATTGAGGCGATTAACCACGTCAAAGCCGCAAAAGCGCCGCTCATCGTGGCGATTAACAAGATAGATAAGCCCACCGCCAACGTCGAGCGGATCAAGGAAGAACTTTCGGCGCAGGGCGTAGTTACCGACGAGTGGGGCGGCGACGTCAAGATGGTACCTATCTCCGCCAAGAACAATATCGGAATAGACACGTTGCTCGAGGAGATATTATTCCTTGCCGACGTCAATGACTATAAAGCCAACCCGAACAGAAAGGCGAGGGGCGCGATCATCGAGGCGCGTCTCGACAAGGGCAAAGGCCCCATCGCGACCATACTCGTGCAGAACGGTACGCTCCGCAGCGGAGACGCCGTTGTGTGCGGCACGACGTACGGCAAGATCAGAAGCATGACCGACTCGTCGGGCAAAACAGTCAAAGAGGCGCTGCCTTCCACCGCCGTTTCCGTCATGGGACTTTCCGACGTTCCCGCCGCAGGCGACGACATGTGGGTGGTCGAGGACGAAAAGACGGCGAAGGAGATTGCCGACGGCCGTATCGAAAAGGTTAAGATCGCGCAGACGGGCGAGACGGTATTCAAGGGCTTCGACGAGCAGACGATTAAGTATCTCAACGTCCTCATCAAGACGGACGTCCAAGGCTCCGCAGAGGCGCTCAAGAGCGCGTTGGCGAAGCTCGAAAACGAGGAAGTCAAAGTCTCCGTCGTACATTGCGGCGTCGGCGCTATAAACAAGTCGGATATGATGCTTGCCGAGGTTACCAATGCTTACGTCGTCGGCTTCAACGTAAAAGCGGACGCGGAAGCCCGTATAATAGCCGACCACAGCAAGATAAGAATGGGTATGTTCAGCGTCATATACGACGCGATAGACGCGGTAGAAGCGGTCATGAACGGCATGACCGAGCCTAAATACAGGGAAGTATATATCGGCAGAGCGCAGGTTCGCAATATCTTCAAGATTACGGGCGTCGGCACCGTTGCGGGTTCGTATATAACCGACGGCAAGGTTCAGCGCGGCGCGAAGGTCATTGTTAAGCGGCGCGGCGAGGTCATACACGAGGGAACTCTCAGTGGGCTTAAACGCTTCAAGGATGACGTCAAGGAAGTTGCGGCGGGCTTTGAGTGCGGTATCTCCATCGACGGGTATTCCGACTTTGCCGAGGAAGACGATATCGAGGCTTATATAACGGAAAGAATCTGATGGGATATAAAACGGACAGAACGGCTGCGGAAATAAAAAAATGCGTATCGGCGATATTGCAGAACAAACTGCACGATCCCGACGTTCCGCTCATGACTACGATAACGGACGTGACGGTCTCGAAAGACCTCAAATACGCCACGCTATACGTCAGCGTGTTCGGCGGTGAGGGCGAAAAGGCGATAAACGCGCTTAATTCGGCTGCGGGTTTTATCCGCAGATCCCTGGCGGCAGAACTGCGCAATATGCGCACAATACCCTCACTGCGCTTCGTGCTCGATAATTCCGCCGAATACGGAAACAAAATAGACGCAATTCTGAAGGAGATTGCCGATAATGAACCCCATTCTTGAAGCGATTGACAGAGCAAAAAGCGTCCTTATCATAGGACACATAAGACCCGACGGCGACTGCCTTGGGTCTGCTTTTGCATTAAGAGAGTATTGCCTGCGTCGCGGCAAATCGGCGGATGTGGGCAGTCCTACGCCCATACCCGACGCATATATGTTCGTGCGTAACAGCGAGGTGTTTAACAAAATCACGCGTCGTTCTTACGACCTGTTTATAGCGGTGGACTGCGGCTCGCGTGACAGGATAGGCAGGTTCGAGGGGTATTACAGGAGCGCGAGAGAGACCGTTTGGATAGACCATCACGAGGGGCATAACGGCTTCGGCAAGTATAACCTCGTTGATCCCACGGCTTCCAGCACTTGCGAGCTTATTTTCGACCTGCTCGACCCTGTGAAGGCGATAACGCCCGACATTGCTACATATCTCTATCTCGGGCTTTCCACGGATACGGGGCATTTCATGCACGGTAACACCACGCCCAAAGTGCTCTATACCGCATATAAACTGTCGTCCTACGGCGCGAAGTGTCACGAGCTTGCGGTGGAATTATACCGCACACGCTCGCGGGAAAAGACCGACTTAATAGCCAAGTCTATCGAGACGCTGCGGTTTTATATGGACGGCAAAGTCGCCATAATCGCCATGACCCGAGATATTCTCGACCTCTGTCATGTGGACGCGAACGACACGGAGGGGATAATAGACTATGCAATAGCCGTCAAGGGCGTGGAGATAGGCGTCAGCATTTGCGAGGAGAAGCCCGACGAATTCAAGATCAGCTTCCGTTCGAGAAATGACGTCAATGTAAACGAAGTCGCGCGTTACTTCGGCGGCGGCGGTCATGTCAACGCCGCGGGTTGCAGAGCGGGCGGAAAGAAAGAGGACGTTATCGACCGTATACTCCACGCAATCAAGTGCGTTTGCGAGGAATGATAAGCGGCATTGTAAACGTAAATAAGCCGTCAGGTCCGTCATCGTCGGCGGTAGTCGGCGCGGTGCGCAAGGCGCTCGGTACGCGCACGGTCGGGCACATGGGCACGCTTGACCCGATGGGCGAGGGAGTACTGCTCATGGGCGTTGGCAAAGGTACCCGCTTGTTCGAATACTTCCTTTCCAAGACCAAAACTTACGAGGCGACATTCCGCTTCGGTCTGTCCACGGATACGGACGATATAAGCGGCACTGTGACGGCGGAGACTGATAAGCTGCCGAGCGTCGGGGAGATAACCGAGGCGCTTCGCGGCTTTATCGGAAAGCAGGAACAATTACCGCCCATATACAGCGCAAAATCCGTGGACGGAGTGCGGGCATATAAGCTCGCGAGAGGGGGGCAGACACCCCAACTTCGACCCGTCGAAATCACTGTCAGCGCCTTCGATTTGGTGTGCCAAACGGGGGAGAACGAATATCTGATGAGAATAGACTGCTCGTCGGGAACGTACATACGGAGCCTGTGCAGAGACCTTGGGGAGAGGTGCGGATCCCTCGCGATTATGACTTCTATAAAGCGCACGCGATGCGGGAACTTCTTTTTAAGCGACGCAATATCCCCCGAAAACCTTACTATGTCAGACATAATACCTCTCGAAAAGGCGGTGTCGGATATGCAATCGTACATACTTCCCGATGATATGTATAAAAAAGCGGTAAACGGCGTCCCGATTGAGGTTGACAGCCCGCCAAGCGGATACTTCACTCTCTTTTGCAGGGGCGAACTGCTCGGCATAGCGCAGAATACGCCGCGCGGAATCAAATTAAAAACCTATCTGAAAGAGGACTGAAAAAATGCAGACTGTTGAATTCGGCAAACCATGCGAAAGGGAAATGGCGCTCGCGCTGGGATATTTCGACGGCATGCACATAGGTCACAGGCGCATTGCGGATAAGGTCGCCGAACTCGCCGAGAAGTACGGCTGTGCACGCGCAATATCCACCTTTGCCGACAGCCCCAACCGCAAGGAGAGTCTATTTTCTTATCACGACAGGCAGCTGCTCTTTGACGCTTGCGGAATGGAGTTGTGCTTAACACTCTACTTCATAAGAGTATGCAATATGAGCGGAGAGGAGTTTTTCCGTCAGCTCGTCGGGACTTATAAAGTCAGGGCGATAGTCTGCGGAGAGAACTATACCTTCGGCAGCGACAGGTGCGGTACGGACGTACTTAAACGGCTTTGCGAAGAATGCGGGATAGAGCTTGTTACCATTCCTATCTACATCTATCATAGCGTCGTTGTCTCGACCACCGCCGTAAAGACCTTTCTCGTGGCTGGCGACGTGCGAAGCGCGAACGAGTTTCTCGGATCGGAGTATTTCATTCGCGGCAACGTCGTATACGGCGACGGACGCGGGCGCAATATAGGCGTGCCGACGGTCAATCTGGATCTGCCTGTGGGAGTTATGGAGATAAAGCGGGGAGTATACGGAACGCACACGATAGTCGGCGATAAGGAATACAAGTCGGTAACCAACGTCGGACCCCGCCCGACATTTTCGCGGAGTAAGTTCGCGGTGGAGACCAACCTGATAGGTTACGAGGGCGGGAGCTTGCTCGGTAAGCAAATAACCGTTTACTTCCGCAAGTACCTGCGGGCGATAAGAAAGTTCAAAACGGCGGAAGAACTCGTCGCGAGAATTAACCTGGACAAGGAGTGGAAAGAATGAAAGTCAGGGTAGGACCGAGCGGCAACTCGCTCTCCTTCTTCGAAGAGGGTCACACCCGCACAAAAGAAGCGGCAGCCTGGGTCAGCGGCAGGGGATTGAATTGCTATGAATATTCCTTCGGTCGCGGCGTGAACATAGGCATGGCGGCGGCGAGGGAGATAGGTGCGGAGTTCGAGAAATACGGTATAGAGATCAGTGCGCACGCCCCTTATTATGTAAATTTCGCCAATCCCGACGACGAAATGATTGCAAAATCTTTCGGGTATATCCGCTCTTCCGTTTTGGTGGCGCATGAAATGGGCGGGCTTCGGACGGTATTTCATCCCGCTTCCTGCGGAAAGGCGACGAGGAGTGAGGCGGTGGAACGCACCAAAACCAATATCGAGCGGCTTATGGAAAGCCTGTCGGATATAGACTTCGACTTCATCCTCTGCCCCGAAACCATGGGCAAGTTCAACCAGATAGGCACGGTGGACGAGGTTGTGGAGTTTTGCAAGATACATCCCGCGCTTTATCCCTGCTTTGACTTCGGGCATATCAACAGCTACACCCTCGGCGGAATCAAGGGGTATGACGAGTATAAGCGCATAATAGACTATACGGCGGATAAGCTCGGCGACGAAAAGACTAACAACATGCACATACACTTTTCCAAGATAATGTACGGCGCGAAGGGGGAGCTTAAACATCTTACCTTTGCCGACGACAAATACGGACCTGAGTTCGAGGGGCTTGCGAAGGTGATAAGCGAATACGGTATGACGCCATACATAGTCTGCGAATCGGACGGTACGCAGGCAGAGGACGCGCTCATTATGAAAAATATGCTGCAAAACGGCTGACACGCCGACGAAAAAGTGTTACAATATAAGACGATGGACGAAATTTTCAACGAAAACGACGCATTACTCGTAATGTCACCCGCAAACCGTTTCTACTTCTGCGGAGTAGAGACCTCTTTCGGCGCGGTCTTGCTTACGGCAAAAACAAAGTATTTATTGACTGACTTCCGCTACGCACTCGCGGTCAAGCGCAACGTGACCGACTTCGAGGTCATAATCACGGATAGGGAAAAGCTGTATTCGGACATAGTCGGGCTGCTTAATTCCGCACACGCGGCAACGGTGGGATACGAAGACGAGTATTGGAGCGTCGCGTCCTTCAAAACGCTCAAAAAGGAGCTTAAGAACTTCGAGCTCAAACCGATAAGCGCGTACATACGCGCACTCCGCTCCGTCAAGACGGAGAAGGAACTCGACAAGATCCGCGCGGCGCAACAGCTGACCGAAATGGCGCTCGAGAGGGTATTATCGCACGTTAAAGCGGGCGTGTCCGAGCGGGATATAGCCGCCGAACTGTCCTATCAATTCATAAGACTCGGCGCGGACGGTCCCGCCTTTGACAGCATTGTAGCGTTCGGAGAGAACTCCGCGGACTGCCATCATGTCCCGGGGAGCCGCAGACTTGCGAGAAACGAGATAGTCCTCTTCGATATCGGGGCGAAACAGAACGGCTACTGTTCGGATATGACCAGAACTTTCTTCTACGGAGAGGCGAGCCAACGCTTTATCGACCTGCACGACGTAGTTACAAAGTCGCAACAATATGTGCTTAAACACCTCAAAGCGGGGGTAACGGGCGCGAACGCCGACACAATGGCGCGGGAATTCCTCAAAGCCAACGGATATGAGAAGGAGTTCGGTCACACTCTCGGTCACGGCGTGGGTATCGATATACACGAAGGTCCCATGTGCTCGCAGAGCAACACGGCGCCGCTTCCCGAAAATGCCGTGGTAACGGTGGAGCCCGGGGTATATATCCCCGATTTCGGCGGAGTTCGCATGGAAGATATGGTCGTCATTAAAAAAGGCGGCATAGAGAACTTGACAAAGTACAATAAATCCTATATAATATAAAAAACTCAAACGCAAAGGAGCAATTATGGTAGCAGGAGATTTCAGAAAAGGAACCACATTCGAGAAGGACGGGAAGGTTTTCCGCGTCGTTGACTTCCAGCACGTCAAGCCGGGCAAGGGTTCCGCATTCGTCAGAACGAAGTATAAGAACGTCGTAACGGGACAGGTTCTCGAAGAGTCTTTCAACCCGACGGAAAAATTCCTCGACGCGAAGATCGAGACTCACGATTATCAATTCCTCTATGCCGACGAAGATTTCTGCCACTTCATGGAGCCCGAGACCTTCGAACAGATCGACATAAATATCGACGAGTGCAGAGACGCTCTTCAATACATCATTCCCGAAATGATGGTGTCTATCCAGTCTTACAAAGGCGTTCCTTTCAGCGTAGAGCCGCCTAACTTTGTCGAACTGACCGTAGCCGAGACCGAACCGGGAATACAGGGCGATACGTCCAAGGCGGGCAACAAACCCGCAACGTTGGAGACGGGCGCACCTATACAGGTTCCTCTGTTCATCAATATCGGAGACAAAATACGCGTCGATACCAGAACGGGAATTTACATGTCCCGCGTCAAGTAATCGGAACTAAACTAAACAATCAAAGCGTCACTGTTAAGTCAGCGGCGCTTTTCTTTATGCCCTCGCGGCGGATTGGTTAACAGCAACGGCGACCGAACCGATTATCGGGGCGAGGGACGGGATAGCAATACGTCAGCCCTGCAAAAAAGAGCAGTCACGACGGCAGGAGGGTAAGGATAGCGTAATATGTCGATATATGTCACGGTGCGATTTTTTCTGCATACGCTGATTTGCCCGAAAATATATTATGGTATGTTCGATATATCCTCTTTGAAGCACATTCTGCCGAGCGAAGTTTACGCGTCCATAGCGGAGAACCTCGACCCCGAACGCCTCCGCGAGATAAGACTTCGCGCCGCTCAGCCCGTATGCGTATCATACGGACGGCGAAGCACGGCGTACCTCACGAGAAACGGGATAAGCGAAAATGCGGATAGCTCGCTGATCGCCTCGGTAGACGACATAAGCAACGCGGTGGTCGCCGCCGCCGAACACTCGGTATACGCGTATAACGACGACATAAACAGGGGGTATATAACTCTCTCGGACGGAGCGCGCATAGGCATATGCGGAGAGTGCGTGACCGAGGAGGGACGGGTCACGGCGGTGAAGAATTATTCTTCGGTAAATATACGGATTCCGCACGAAATAATAGGCTGTGCAAGCGGTATTATGTCTGACATAGTAGCGAATAAGTGCCGGATTTTGCTTATTTCCGCTCCCGGAGGAGGAAAAACTACCATGCTTCGGGATATCGCGCGGCTGCTCTCCGATATGCCGCCCTGCCGAAATATCCTTATAGCCGACGAAAGGTTCGAGATAGCATGCAATGTCGGGGGCGTTTCCCGTCACGACGTGGGCACTCGCACCGACGTTATATCGGGTGGGGATAAGGCTCACGCTTTCGAGTGTGCGGTCAGGACTATGCGCCCCGACGTCATAATAACAGACGAGATATACGGAGAAAGGGACGTCGCCACCATACGCGAGGCTGTCGGGTGCGGTATAGGGGTGATAGCGTCGGCGCACTCATCCGACCCAGAAACATTTGCGAAACGCTCTTTCGCGCGTATGCTTGCCGAGGAGCGACTGTTCGAGAGGTACATATTTCTCTCCTCCGACTTTTCGGCGGAGCGGGTGAGCGCGGTACTCGACGGGGAACTTCGCCGCATATGACGGACAAAATGTTTCTGACTGTGTGCCTGACCGCCGTCGGTACGCTGGTCGGTTACCTGATCGGGCGCAGGCTGAAACAGCGAAAGGAATACTTCCGAAGTCTGGACGGGCTGCTCGCTCGCTTCGAGTCCACGCTCAACTTCTCGCGGGATACCGTACCCACCGTGCTCGGGGAGTACAAGTCGCCGTCGCCGCTGCTTAACTCGCATATAGAGGCGTGCCTTGCCGAAATGCGAGGGGAGAAGGCGGGGAAGTTCAAGGCGGGCTGCCTGACCAAAAGCGAGTCCGACTTTGCGCATTCGGTTATATCGTCGCTCGGCAGGTATAATGCGGCGGCGGAGAAGAGCGCGATAGCGACGGGGCGGGTCAAACTGAAAGAGTACGGCGACGCGGCTGACGACAAGTACGCCAAACTCGGCAAGCCGAGTATAAAATTGGGGTTTTTATTCGGACTTCTCCTGTCCGTACTGTGTTGGTAAATGAGCATTGACATAATATTCAAGATTGCCGCTATAGGGCTGCTGACCGCGATAGTCAACCAGGTATTGAAGAAGTACGATAAGGACGAGATCGCGACTTTGGTCACGCTCGTCGGGCTTGTCATAGTTCTGCTTATCGTTATCGACTCCCTGACCGACCTGTTTTCCGCGCTTCGGACGGTATTCGGAACCTATTGATGATATTAAAGATTGCCGCAATGGGAGTAATAACCGTCGTAAGCGTCCTCGTCGTTCGTAACGAGCGGTCGGACATCGCCGTGTTGATAGCGATAATCGGCGGTATAGCCATCGTGCTCGGGGTGGTGGACTACCTGACGGCTATCGTGGACATGCTGACCGATCTTGCGGAAAGGACGGGGGTTAATCTCGATCTGGTGCGGTACCTGCTCAAACTCGTGGGCGCAGGATACATTATCGAGTTTGCCTGCGATACGGCGGAGGACGCGAAGCTGACGCCCCTCGCGAACAAAATATCATTCGGCGGTAAGGTGGTATTGTTTTGCTTAATGATTCCTATCGTAAAAGAACTCACGGATATCGTAATCTCGCTGTCGGAATTATTATAGCGTTCGCGCTGACGGCTATCATTGCATCGGTCACGCACCCGTCGGCGGACGGCGGTGGCGGGGGCTATGCGGACGATATAATCTCGTCGGTTGAGGATGAGTTCGCGCAGCTGTTTGCGGGGCTGTCACAGAGCCAGACGGACTTTTTCGGCGGGGACTATGTATCGGTGCTGAAACGGGTGGCGAGCGGCAACTTCACCCTCGACTTCTCAAACCTGCTCGCCTTCGTATTCAGCGCGGTCGGTGCGAGCATAACCGACCTTCTCGCCCTCCTCATTGTCATCGTCTCCATTGCCGTGATATACTCGGTGCTCGGCGCGTTTAAGGGCAGAGCGTCGTCGGAGAGCGTGAGCAAGATGGTGCACTTCGCGTCGACGGCGGCTATGGTAGCCGTGCTCGGCGCGTCGGTAGTGGGTATGTTCTCGGCGTGCGCGGAGACCCTCGGTTTAATCTCGGCGCAGGTCAGCATAATAATGCCCATAATGCTGACGCTCATGGCGGCGATAGGCTCTTCCGCCTCATCGGGAGTATTTCAACCCGCGGTGGGGGTACTGACAAGCGGACTGACAATGCTGCTTACGACGGTGCTGTTTCCCATGCTGATAGCCTCTTTCGTGTTCAACGTGGTGGGTAATATCTCTTCCGAGGTCAGACTGGGCAAGGTGTCCGAGTTTTTGAGCAGTGCGGTCAAGTGGCTGTTCGGGGCGGGCTTCTTCCTGTTAAGCGCCTTTCTGTCCGTGCAGGGAATAACCGCCTCGGTGTTTGACGGTATGTCGGTCAGGAGCGTCAAGTTCACGGTGGGGAAGTTCGTGCCCGTGATAGGCGGGTATCTCGCCGACGGAATTAACCTGATAATTTCGGGCGGGATAGCGGTTAAGAACGCGCTCGGGTATACCGCGCTGATACTTCTTGCCGCGACCGTCCTGCCCGTAATAATGAAAATAGCGGTATTCTCGCTCTGTCTGCGCCTTGCCGCGGCGATCGTGGAACCGCTCGGAGACAAACTTATGAGCGATATGCTTTCGGGAATAGCGAAAACGGTGAGCCTGACGGGCGCGGTAATGGCGGGAGCGGCGTTTCTCTACTTCATATTCCTGCTCATCGTCGTATCGGCAGGGAACAGGATATGACGGCGTGGCTGTTATCCGTCGCGGGAACGGGCATACTCGGCGTGCTTATCGGTCACCTGACCTCGAAAACGCGCATGCACTCCGTCATAAAGACCGCCTGCACATACGTCTTTCTCCTCGTCCTCATATTCCCGATACCGACTTTTTTCGCGAAGGGGATAGACATGACTTCGTGCAGTATATTCAACACCGACTTCTCATACAATGAGAATGTGTTGGACAAAACGGGCAGTGCGTACTTTGCCGTAGTTGAGGCAGAACTGAACAGAAAGGTGAAGGAGATCGGGTATTACGCTCGGTGCAGCGTGAAGGGTCGCATCGACGGCGAAAAGATTATTGCGGAGGGGGCGGAAGTGACGGTATTCGGCGAGTTTGCCGACAGCTCCTCGGTTATATTGGAAGTACGGGCGTTTGTGGCGGAGTATCTCGGGATAGATCAAGGGGCAGTGAGGGTAAGCATTGGGCAGGATTAAGGACAAAGCGGCGGGAATATTCGCCAAAATCAAATCGATAAAGCATATCGAGGTAATAATCGCCGTGCTTGCCGTCGTTATTATGCTCTTCATATATTTCGGCACATCTTGTTCTTCGGACAAAAAAACCGGTATATCGCAGACGGGCGGCGAATATGATTATTATACCGAAACGGTCAGGCAACTCGAAACCAAACTCTCGCGGATAGAGGGAGTAGGCGACGTGTATGTCCTCGTCAATTGGTCCACCGACGGCGCGGAAGAGGGCGAATTTCCGAAGCCCGAGGGAGTAATCATCATCTGCGACGGCGGGAACGATATTGCTGTAAAATTAAAACTTATTTCGTCGGTAGCGTCATATTTCGGTATCGACGAAAATAAAATCAATGTGTTGGCAAAAGGTCGATAATAATAAAAATCGGGGGTAACGTTATGTTAAGTAAGAAAAAGAAGATCTTCATTCTGACAGGTATGGTCGCGCTCCTCGTCCTTACGGGCGTGCTCAACATCGTACTGAACGTGACGGCGGGGAACAGGTCCGACAGCGTGAACGCGGACTCGGAATACACCGACTTCTTCGCCGCTTACAGAGTGGACAGAACGGCTTCACGCGAGCAGGCGATGCTGTACTATGACGAAATAATCAAGTCCGATCAGTACTCCGCCGAGGCGAAAGAGAACGCCGAAAAGGCAAAAGTCGCGCTTGCGGAGAGCATGGAGACCGAACTCGTCCTCGAGGGGCTGATTAAATCTCTCGGCTTCGACGACGCAATCGTGACGAGTACGACGGAAAATATCAACGTCATAGTCAAGTGTTCGGAGCTGACGGGCACGCAGGCTAACCAGATTATGCAGCTCGTCATGACCGAAACGCAAAGAAAGGCAACCAACGTCAGAATTATTCCCACGGAGTAATTAAAAAAAGATTGAAATATGCGCGTCGCTGTGCTATACTTATAGCGTAAGTGCACGCGCTCGGACAAAACGGCAAAGAAATCCGCGCGGGCAACCGACGGATTTTTTTATTCTGGAGAGATTATGGGTAGAAAAGCTGCAAGAGACGCACTGTTTCAGCTGATATACGAATACAACGTCCGCATGGAAGAGGACGATTTTACCCTTTCGCTTATGGAGCAAGGCATGACGGATGACGACCTCGAATATTTCGAATCGTGTTACCGCGGCATAATCTCCGCCCGCGAAGAAATAATGGGGTACATAGAAAAATACAGCAGCGGTTTCGCCGTGGACAGAATATACAAGGTGGATTTGGCTATCCTTCAGGTGGCTATATACGAGATACTTTACCGCGACGACGTGCCGCATTCCGTGAGCGCGAACGAGGCTACGGAGCTTGCAAAAAAATATTCGACGGATAAGAGCTATTCTTTCGTAAACGGTGTGCTCGCGTCCGTAATCAAGGAGGTCGAAAATGTCGGCTGAAATAATAGACGGCAAGGCGCTGTCCGCTTCCATCAAGGAGGATCTTAAAGGCAGAGCCGCCGAGTTCGAAGGGGCGTATGGCAGGAAGGTAGGTCTTGCCGTGATAAAAGTCGGGGATAACCCCGCAAGCGAAATATACGTCCGCAACAAGATCAGGTCGTGCGAAGAGGTGGGGGTTAAGTCCTTTTCTTATAACCTGCCGAGCGAGGCGACCGAGGACGAGCTTATCGAACTCATAGACGCGCTTAACGAGGACGCGAACGTGGACGGCATACTCGTCCAGCTCCCCCTGCCCGCAGGGCTTAACGAAAAGAAGATACTTGCGCGCATATCCCCCGAAAAGGACGCCGACGGCTTCCACGCCGTGAATGCGGGCGGACTGCTTCTCGGACTGCCTTGCACTAAGCCCTGCACCCCCGCGGGGATTATCGAGCTTATAAGGTCCACGGGCACGAAGATAGCGGGCAAGCATGCCGTGGTAATCGGCAGGAGCAACATTGTCGGCAAGCCCGTCGCCGTGCTGCTTTTGGGCGAGAACGCCACCGTCACTATCTGCCACTCCAAGACCGTTGATCTTCCGTCCATAACGAGGCAGGCGGATATACTCGTCGCTGCCGTCGGGATCAAGGAGTTTGTCAGGGGCGATATGGTTAAGGAGGGCGCAGTCGTCATCGACGTCGGCATGAACAGGTGCGACGGCAAACTTTACGGCGATGTGAACTTCCCCGAAGCGAGCGCGAAAGCGTCGTATATAACTCCCGTTCCGGGCGGGGTGGGACCTATGACCGTCACTATGCTTATCCGCAACACGGTAGAAGCGGCATTCCGATGCAAAAAAAGCTGACCGTATCGCAACTTAACGCATATATAGGCGGCGTTTTCGACGACGAATTCGTACTGCACGATATAACCGTCTGCGGCGAGGTTTTCGAGTTCAAGCGCATGGGGGCGCGCACTTTCATAACCCTGAAAGAGGGCGACTGCATACTGCCCTGCGTGAGTTTCCGCTCGATTTCCGACGACATGGCGGGAATGAACGTCGAGGCGAAGGGCTCTGTTAATTTCTACGAAAAGACGGGGCGGGTCTCCTTTCTCATCGACGACATATCTCCGTCGGGCGAGGGCAAGACTTTGCTCGACCTTGCTCGGCTGAAAGAGGCGCTGCGCAAAGAGGGGCTGTTCGAGAACAAACTCCCGTTGCCCTCCGAGATATCCAAGATAGCGGTCATTACCAGCGAATACGGCGCGGTGCTGCACGACATAGTTTCCGTCGTCCGCTCCAAGGGCGTAAGCCTCGGAATATGCGTTTACGACGTGCGGGTGCAGGGTAAAGAGAGCGCGTCTGATATATGCACGGCAATCAACGAATTAAACGTCGGCAAGTTTTGCATCGACGCCATAGTGATCGCGCGGGGCGGCGGCTCGGCGG
>CANPYH010000014.1 GCA_947588325.1 uncultured Clostridia bacterium | reverse complement strand
GGCGGCGGGGCGGGGCGTGGACGTCAGGATAATAACCCCCCGCATTCCCGACAAAAAGGTGGTGTTCTGGATCACCCAACGCAACTATGTCTATCTGCACCAATCGGGGGTTAAGATATATGAGTACCTCCCCGGCTTTTTGCACTCCAAGTGCTATTTAAGCGACGACACGGTGGGGCTGTGCGGCACTATCAATATGGACTACCGCTCCCTTCTCCACCACTTCGAGTGCGGCGTGTGGATGTATAAGACCAACTGTCTCAAAGACATGAAGGCAGACTTCGAGCAGACCTTCGCCGTAAGCGAGCTTATGACGGACGAGACCATTCGTCAGCCGCTCGGCAAGCGCATAGTAAGCGCAGTCGGCTCCATATTCTCCCCCCTGCTTTGACGCATTGAACCGCTTATGGATATTTTCGTATCGATACTTCTCATAGTTATAGGGCTTGCGCTCCTCACGTTCGGAGCGAACTTTTTCGTTGACGGCGCGAGCGGCATTGCGGAGAAATTGAAGATATCCGTCTTCGTTATCGGCATGACCATCGTCGCTTTCGGCACTTCCGCGCCCGAGCTTGCCGTATCGATTAAGTCGGCCATATCGGGCAACGGCGATATAGCGATGGGTAACGCCATCGGCAGCAATATAATCAATATCCTGCTCATTCTCGGCGTTGCGGCTTGCATTCGCCCCCTTACCGTCAAGAAAAAGACGGCAATGATCGAGATCCCCTTCCTCATCGCCATAACGGGACTGCTCATAATAATGACCCTCGTCGGCGGCGCGGCGGAAGGACACGCGGGGGTTATTACCCGCTGGGAAGGGGGCATTCTCATAGCCTTCCTCGCCGTCTATGTCGCATATATGGTGGCGTCGGGAGTGCGGGAACGCAGGGCGGAAAAGCAGCTCTCCGCCGAGCGCCTGCCCGTCGCCGACCCCGAAACGCTGGATATGGCGGCTTCGGGCGCGCCGCAGGTTAGGGCGGAAAAACCCCCGCGCGGCGGCTTATTCGGCTTGTATGACAGGCTTAAAACGCACACCTGGTTCCTTATAATAATCACTCTCGCGGGGCTGGCGGGCGTGGTATTCGGCGCGGAGTTCGTCGTCTCCAACGTAGACAAACTGACGGGCATGATGAACGACAGCAACATCTGGAAGAAGATACTCTCCGTTACCGTCGTCGCGCTCGGCACCTCGCTGCCCGAACTCGTTACCAGCATTGTCGCCGCGGCAAAGGGTAACACCGACCTCGCCCTCGGCAACATAATCGGCAGCAACATACTCAACATACTCATAATTCTCGGGCTCCCCGCTCTCATTGCCCCGATAGCCTTCGTGTCCGACTACCTCTGGGACGTCGTGTTCGCGCTGGGTGCGGCGGTGCTCCTGCTCTTCTGCGTGCTTATCGGTCGTGGTAAGGCAATAACCCGCGTCGGGGGCGTAATTATGCTGCTCTCCCTCGGCGGCTATCTTACCTATCTGTTTCTGTCCGTTTAACCGGTTGGCTAAAGGGGGCGGGACTTAACCCGCTAAATTCGGGCGGAGTGCCGCGAAATTAAGCAAACGAATTTACTAACAAAATATACGAAAAAGTCGGGAACAATCTCCCGACTTCTTTTGTGTTTTCCAACTTCTTTGTTTTGTGTTTCCCGGAATAAAATTACGGACGGCGGGTTACTCCTCGTAATAATAGGAGTAGTCAATATACCGATTAAGCCGTTTAATGTCAAGTTCCGCTGCGGCGGAACGGAACAATTTACTCTTTTCCTTTCCCGAAACCGTGAAAATCGCATATGGGGCCGTATATGCCGTGGCGCAGGAGCTTATCGGCGAGGAGAGTGAGATAAAAGGCGGCGGTGCCGATCAGCGCGGAGAGTAGATCTTCCATGGTATCGGCGACGGGCGACTTACCCTCGGCAACGGAAGCGGCTATTTTTTGCGAATCCCAGCCCGTCATGAGGTCGATAAGGTATTCAAGCAGTTCCCACAGCGCCGCAACCCCCATGGTAAAGAGGAGTATTATCGCCATAAAGCCAACGGGGCTGAGCCGCCTTCCGTTCCACCGCAATAGGAGGGCAAAGGCGGTGAAACTGCACGCAAAGCCGAATACGCCGTGAAGCACGGAGTCCCACACGGGTATTTTCTCATAAAACCCGAGCGCGCTCCCAAACCCGCCCGATAGCGTGACAAATAGCGCGGCAAGCACGCCGAGCGCAGTCGGCAGCCGCTTTTTGGAGATAACCCCATACAGCGGGAAGATAAAGGGCAGGAGCGAGGACGCTGCGAGTTCGACATACACCGCCGCCTTTCCGCTGCCTGTTAGCGCGTATATTATGCAAAACACCCCCGCCGCCGCTACCGCCGCCATGCCCGGCAGCCAGGGCGCAAGACTTCTGAATTTCATATCGTCCCCCGTGTAGCATTCCCCCTTACCCCGCGCTTTATAACTTCGCTTTGGCAAGAGTGTTTAATCTCCCCGCCCGCGCGTTATATCTCACCCTCCCCATAAACGCATATAAAATAAATCCGAACCCGTCGCCGGTAGTACGACAAAGTTCGGATTGTTATCTGGTACGCCCGACGGGAATCGAACCCATATCTCCGGCTCCGGAGGCCGACGGTCTATCCATTATCCCACGGGCGCACGAACAATGGAAGTATACTATGATTTTGGTCAGAAGTCAAGAAATTGCGCTCTTTAAGCGGGGCGGCAAGGCGTTTTATTCATAAATAGTGTAAATTATTCGCGAAAATTTTCAAAAGGGGTATTTACAAACGCTCTCTCTTGCTATATAATATACTTGTGGAGTGTGGCGGCTCCGCTTATATAAACATGCCGATAAAAGAGGAAAACATGGAAAGAACGATCATTGCTAAACGTCCCAACAAACTCATTTTCGTAGAGGACGGCAAACTTTACAAACAGTTCGACAAGAGTTTCAAAAAGTCGGACGTACTCAACGAAGCGTTAAACCAGGCGCGTATCGAAGAAACGGGACTTCACATTCCCAAGATTTACGACGTCAATATCAGCGGCGAGGGGCAATACTCCATCGTCATGGAATATATCGAGGGTAAGAGCCTTGCACAGCTCATGAAAGAGAACCCCGAAAAGAAGGAGGAATATCTCCGTCAGTTCGTGGATATTCAGGTGGCTATGCACAAGTATAAGGTGCCCATGCTCAACCGCACCAAGGAGAAGTTTACGCGCAAACTGCTCGAAGCCGATCTCGACTCGGACACCAAATACGAACTGCAAATGAAACTCGAGGGTATGCCTACGCACTTCAAGCTCTGCCACGGCGACTATAACCCCTCCAACGTCATCATAGACTCAAGCGGCACGCCGTATATCATCGACTGGTCGCACGCAACTTCTGGCAACGCTTCGGCAGACGCTTCCCGCACCTATCTGCTCTTCAAACTCCACGGAGAGGACGACCTCGCCCGCGAGTATATGGACCTCTATTGCCGGCAGTCCAAGACCACCAAGCACTACGTCTCCAAGTGGCTCCCTATCGTCGCCGCCTCGCAGTCCGTCAAGGGTAAGCCCGAGGAACGCGAACTCCTTATGCGCTGGGCTACCATAGCCGACTATGAGTAAGCCCGCGGAGTAACTCCCCGAGCGCGAAAGAGGATCGGCGGCGGGTTCGCCCGCGCTAAGCGCGCGTGAATCCCCCAAACAAAAAATGAAATGTCTTATCTTTGATAGGGCATTTTATTTTACAACCGCGCGCAAAAGCGGTATAATCATTTAGCCGTTAAAAGGCGGCGGAGATATATGAGCATAGTCGAAAAATTCAAAAAGCTGTTTCGTCCCATGGATCTCACCCAAGGCAAGTGCTGGAGGGTGATTATCGCGTTTTCCGTGCCCATAATTCTCTCCTTTCTCCTCCAGCAGGTCTATACCATAAGCGACGCCGCCATATGCGGTCAGGCGCTGACGGGGGAAGAGGTCGCGGGGATTAACGACATTAACCCCCTGCTCTTTATCTATTTGCAATTCGCTTTCGGCTGCACTACGGGATTTTGCGTAATTTCCTCCCGCGCCATAGGCCAAAAGGACGACGCGGGGGCAAGGCGTTCCCTCGCCTCGCAGATAATACTCAGCGCGGCAATCACCGTCATACTTACGGCAGCCGCCATATTGCTTCTTAACCCCATGCTCGCCTGGCTCAACGTCACTCCCGAAAACAGCCGGGAGGTGTACGACGCCGCCCACCTATATTGCGTGATAATCTTTTCGGGTATCGGCGCGCAGATGTTCTATAACCTCATCTGTTCCTTCCTTCGCAGCGTGGGAGACTCCCTCACCCCCCTCGTTTTCCTTTTCTGCTCCACCGCGCTCAACGTCGGACTGGACCTGCTCTTTATCATGGCGTTCCGCTGGGGGGTTGCGGGCGCGGCAATCGCTACCGTCGTCTCTCAGGTGCTCAGCACCGTCGCCTGCTTTATCTATACCTTTGTCAAGTATAAGCAATTTAGGCTCCACCGCGCCGACTTCGCCATTACGCGAAAGGACGTCGGCGAACACCTCGGGCAGGGGCTTCCCCTCGGCTTGCAATTCTCCGTGCTCGCGATCGGCATAATCGTTATGCAGGGCGGCGTCGTACTCTTCGATACCACCCCCGTCGGCGGCATGGTGGAGGGCACTCCCGCGCAGAACGGCTTCGGAGCCGCCAACAAGCTCGGCAACCTGCTTATGACGCCGCTGAACGCACTCGGCGCGGGCATGACCAGCTTTTCCGCGCAAAACCACGGCGCGGGGGACGGCAAGCGCATTCGCCAAGGCACCAACCAGGCGATGATAGTCATGGCTGTTATGGCGACCGTGCTCGCGGCTATCGGGCTGCTGCTATCCATTAACGGCGCCTATCTCTACATATTCCTCAGCCCAGACAAAATTAACTCCGAGACTATACGCTTCGGCAACACCTTGCTCTATACAGATCTTCCCATGTACTATTTCCTCGGCATGATATTCGTCGTGCGGAGCAGCGTGCAGGGCATCGAGAAGTCAGCCTACGTTTTCGGTGCGGGCGTCGCCGAACTTACCGCGCGGGTACTCGTCTGCACCTTCCTCCCCGCGGCAATCAACGGCGGGGCTATAACCTGTATGGCGAGCAGTTGGGCGTTCTTCGGGCTTATGCTCGGCGACCCCATAGCCTGGATGGCAGCCGACCTCGTGCTCACTATCCCCTATATCCGCAACATCCTGCTGTTCGACCGCCGCGCTCCCGTTCTCCACACCGAATAATTCCGCGTAATCCCCGACAGCGCCGCAATTAACTCGACGTAACATAACGAAAGACCGCCGAATCCTGTTTAGGACGCGGCGGTTTTTATTAAGCATTCTTTCTTGGGCGCGGTTTAATATCCGCTCCTGCTGCTCACTCGCCCTCACTCGGCGGGTTGGGCGCGGGCGCCTTCTTAACGAAGATATATGCGGAAAGTTCCTTGACGAGTATGCTCCCTTCGCACACGGCGAGAGTGTCGTTGCCCGCTCTGTCTCCGTCCGCTTTCATCTCCCACTCCCCCTCGGGCAGGGTGAACTCCACGTCACCGAGCGGGTTATAGATAATAAGCACCGTTTCGTTTTGATCGGTGAGCGTGTATGCTATGACGTCGTAGCGTGGCGAATGGAGAAAGTTTGTGGCGTTCTCGATCTCTTCGCCGTCCGCAAGTCGGAGTACGGGGTGCGCCTTTCGGAAGGCGATCAGCCCGCGGTAATAGTTACGCGTGCACTCCTGCGGCGAACCGTGCGTGAGGTCCTCCCAATTTATATTGTTGAGGTAGTCGGGGGAGTTGTAGCTGTTCTCCTCGTACCCGCCCCCTTCTTTGGGCTTGGTGCGGAGCAGTTCCTCCCCCGCCTGGAAGAAGGGCACGCCGCGGCTGGTAAGCACAATCGCCCCGCAAAGCCTGCTCATTCGGACGCGGTCGGCGTATGTGCGGCGACTGCTCGTCATGCAGATCTTATCCCACAGCGTGTTATTGTCGTGCGCGGAGACGTAGTTAATTACCTGGTTAGCCGACGAAGCGACCCAATTGGTATCGAAGTTGGGAGAGGTGCTGCCCATGGAAGCGAACTTGACGAGGTTGACGTTCTCCCAAGCCCTGCCGTTGACGTAACCGCCTTCGTTGGCGTGGAACACCGCCCCCTTGATACAGTCGCGGGTTATATCCGAGAATACGGCGATACCGCCCGCCGCTCCGTGCGGAATGTGAATGGTGCCCGCGTTCCACTTGTTGCATTGCTTGTTTCCCGCAAGCGCGGTGGGTCCGCCTACCCAGCCCTCGCCGTATATTATCATCTGCGGAGAGGGAGAGTGGAGCGCCCGCTGTATCTCCGTCATGGTCGCTATGTCGTGCAAGCCCATGAGGTCGAACCTGAACCCGTCGGCGTGGTAGTGCTTGCACCAGGATATAAGCGAGTCGAGTATGAACTTGCGGCACATCGGCCTCTCGCTCGCCGTCTCGTTCCCGCAACCCGAGCCGTTGGTGTAATTCCCCCGCGCGTCGTGGCGGTAGTAATAATAGGGCACGGTGCGGGCTATGGGTGCGTTCATGTCGTAGGTGTGGTTATACACAACGTCGAAGATAACGCCTATCCCGCGGGAGTGGAGGGCGAATATCGCCTCGCGTAGCTCCATTACCCGCGATCGTCCGTCGCTCGGATCGGTGCTGTACGCGCCCATGGGCGAGTTGTAGTTCTTGGGGTCGTATCCCCAATTAAACGCGTTATAGTTCCTGTCGTTAAGCCGCGTCGAATCGACGGTCGCATACTCCTCGACGGGGAGAAGGTGGACGTGCGTCACGCCCAAATCGACGAGGTAGTCCAGCCCGACGCTCTCGCCGCTCCTGTTGGTCAGTCCGCTCTCGGCAAAAGCGAGGAATTTATGCCTGTTACGCGCGTATGTCTTGCCCGAGAAGTCGCGGACATGCACTTCCCAGATCACCGCGTCGGTGTAGTTCTTCAAAGAGTGATTGGCGCGGTAGGTCTTGTGCTCGCCGTGCCAGCCGTGGGGGGTGACGGCGTGGGAGTTCATGTCTATAACCATGCCCCGCTCGCCGTTTAACCCGCATGAGTTGGCGTACGGGTCCGCCGTCTCCACCTCGCCGAGCGCGCTGTGCGTCAATGCGTAGGTGTAATAGTGCCCGTCGAGTTTGCCCTCGAGGGAGACGGACCACACGCCGCGATCCCCTCTCGCCATTTTCTCCACTCGGCAAGGTGCGCCGCCGCTGCCCTCCGTATACAGCTTGAGTTTGACGGAAAGCGCAAAGGGCGACCATACGCGGAAAACGGTACGGCCCCCCTCGAATGTCGCCCCGAGTACTCCGTCATAGGTATAGCGGTCCTTGAACTCGCGCACGTCGTATATGCCGAGCGGCTCGGCGGGGGTCTTACGATCGCCGAATACGACAAAGCAGGGCTGTTCGGGGTTGAGTTTACCCTCGACAGTCAGGTGCATTTCGTCGCCGTGGATCTCCGAACTTGCGAGAAGGGTCTTGCCCCCCGAAAGGACGAAGGGAACCCCCTCCGCCTCGCTTTGGTCGGTCAGGCAGGTAATCTTGTCGTAATCCTGAATAAACGCTCTTGTGATTTTCATATTAGCTCTATGGTTTGATAGTTGGGCTTAATCAGTCGGCGGGTGCGCCACTCTCCGCTTGGCTTAAACTTAAATATTTGGCGTAGTCGCAGCGGCCGCTACGCCCGTCGCAAAAGTCAGGCGTGGACGACTATGGTGACTTTGGCGGTAACGTCGGGGTGAAGTTTAACCGCGACTTTATATGTGCCGACCTGCTTGATGGGCTGGTCGAGTACGACCTTCTTCTTATCCACTTCCACGCCCGCATTTTTGAGCGCGTCGGCAATCGCCTGCGTGTTGAGCGCGCCGAAGAGTTTGCCGTTAGCCCCCACCGTGACTTTGACGGACACTTCGGTTGCGTTGAGTTTCTCCGCAAGCTCCTTAGCGTTTTTAAGCGCCGTCTCCTTTTTGTACGCCTCGCTCGAACGTTGCGCCTCGAGAAGGGACAGGTTGGTCGCGTTGGCAGGCTCCGCATACTTGTTTTTGAGCAGGTAGTTATTCGCGTACCCGTCCGAAACATTCACGACTTCGCCCTTTTTGCCCGTGCCTTTGACGTCTTTTAACAATATTACTTTCATTATATTCGCCTCTTGCGCTATTGTAACATAATACCCCTTTCAATGTCAATGCGTTTTGCCATTTTGCCGAGTCGCGGTAACAATCGGATAAACGGCGCTCCGAACTTGGGAGCGCCGCCACATTACTTTTATAGGCAATACGTTCAAACTCCGCCGCCTGCGTCTTACTCGTCCCATAAAACGGGTTTGCCGCTTGACAGCGTTTTGGGCAGGTCGAGCAGGCGTTGGTTGCGGGAGCCGCGGAAACGGAGGGTTATATCCTTTTCGGCAAAGATGAACCGACCGTCCACCAGCACATCGATTAGGGAGAGCAGCTCGTCGGTGTACTCCGTGCGGGCGCGGCTCTCCCCCGTCAGTTCGTCGAGGGTAAAGCCCGAGTACACCCACACGTCGCGGTTGGGCTGTTCCGCCCTCACCCGCTTTATCAGCGCGAGCACGCCCGCCTGGTTCTCGGGTTCGAATGGTTCGCCGCCGAGCACGGTCAGTCCGCGCATGTAGTAGGGCGCAAGCTCGGTCAGTATGTACTTCTCCGTCTCTTCCGTATATTCCTTGCCGAAGTCGAAGTCCCAGGCTATCTCGTTGAAACAGCCGGGGCACTTGTGACGGCAGCCCGAAACGAACACCGAAACGCGCACGCCGGGGCCGTTGGCAATATCTCTGTTTTTGATTTCCGCTATATACATAATTTCCTAAAAACACAAAGGGGCTTTGTTGCAAGCCCCTTTCGTCGATTACAAGTGCATAACGCGCTCTTTAATCTCCTGCGTTCTCCCCTGATTCCAGAATTGCGAGCCGATATATCCGCAGGTACGGCGTGCGACGTTCAGCTTGGACTGATCGCGGTTGCCGCAGTTCGGGCATTCCCAAACGAGTTTGCCGTCCTCTTCGACGATCTGTATCTCGCCGTCGAAGCCGCACTCCTGGCAGTAGTCGGACTTGGTGTTAAGCTCGGCGTACATAATGTTATCGTATATGAACTTCATGACGGACAGCACGGCGTCGAGGTTGTTCTGCATATTGGGCACTTCGACGTAGGATATAGCGCCACCCGGCGAAAGAGCCTGGAACTTGGACTCAAGCTCCAACTTCTTGAACGCGTCGATCTTCTCGGTGACGTGAATGTGATAGCTGTTGGTAATGTACGACTTATCCGTAACGCCCGGTATTATGCCGAACCTCTTTTGCAAGCACTTCGCGAACTTATATGTCGTGGACTCGAGCGGGGTGCCGTATATCGAGTAGTCGATATTCTCCTCCGCCTTCCACTGTCTGCACGCGTCGTTGAGCCTGCGCATTATGCGAAGTCCGAGTTCCTCGCCCTCGGGTTCGGTGAGCTTCTTGCCTATCAGCTCGTATACGCACTCCCACAGTCCCGCATAGCCGAGGGAGATTGTGGAATAGCCGCCGTGGAGAAGTTTGTCTATTCTCTCCCCCTTCTTGAGCCTTGCGAGTGCGCCGTACTGCCAGAGTATGGGAGCGGCGTCGGAAAGGGTGCCTTCCAGCCTCTTATGGCGGGCCTGAAGTGCGCGGTGGCAGAGCTCGAGGCGGTCGTCCATAATCTTCCAGAAGTCCTCTTCGTTTCCCCTGCCCGCCGTGCATGCGACGTCTACGAGGTTAATGGTAACGACGCCCTGGTTGAACCGCCCGTAATACTTGGGCTGTCCGTTCTCGTCGACGTACGGGGTCAGGAAGGAGCGGCAGCCCATGCAGGTATAGCACTGGCCGTTGCCGTTCTTGTCTATCTTGAGCTTACGCATTATCTTCTCGGAAATGTAGTCGGGCACAAGGCGCTTTGCCGTGCACTTCGCCGCAAGTCGGGTAAGATAATAGTAAGGCGAATCCTCGTGAATGTTATCCTCTTCAAGCACGTATATGAGCTTGGGGAAAGCGGGGGTTATATACGCGCCCACTTCGTTCTTGACGCCCTCATAACGCTGGTTGAGCATTTCCTCGATAACCAGCGCGAGGTCCTGTTTCTCCCTCTCGCTGCGCGCCTCGCCGAGGTACATGAATATGGTGACAAAGGGCGCCTGACCGTTGGTGGTAAGCAATGTTACAAGCTGGTATTGTATGGTCTGTATTCCCTTTTTAATCTCTTCTTTGAGCCGCTTTTCGACGATAGCCGCCTTTACGTCCGAAGAGGGCGCTACGCCCATCAGCTCCGCCTCTTTGTTCACGTCGTTGGTGATCTTCTCTCTCGAGACCTGTACAAAGGGCATCAGGTGCGTCAGGCTTATGGACTGCCCGCCGTATTGGTTGGAGGCGACCTGCGCTATTATCTGCGTGGCTATGTTGCACGCCGTCGAGAAAGAGTGCGGCCGCTCGATCATTGTACCCGATATGACCGTGCCGTTGTTCAGCATGTCCTCGAGGTTGACGAGGTCGCAATTGTGCATGTGCTGCGCGAAATAGTCGGCGTCGTGGAAGTGGATAAGCCCCTCCTCGTGCGCCTGTACGATATCGGGCGGGAGGAAAAGACGCTTGGTCAGATCCTTACTGACTTCGCCCGCCATGTAGTCACGCTGTACGGAGTTGACGGTCGGGTTCTTGTTGGAGTTCTCCTGCTTGATCTCTTCGTTGTTGCTCTCGATCAATGTCAGTATGGATTTATCCGTCGTGTTTGCCCGACGCGCAAGGTTACGCTGGTGGCGGTAACGAATGTATCTCTTCGCCACTTCATACGCGCCTAAACGCATGATCTGCGTCTCGACAAAGTCCTGCACTTCCTCAACCGTCACCGCACGCTTCATCTTCGCACAGTCCTTCTCCACCGTGAGCGCAAGCGTTTCAATCCAGTCGTCCGTCAGCTCGGGCACACCCGCCGCATTGGCCTTCTTAATCGCGTTCGCAATCTTTGTCCTGTCAAATTCGACTTCAGACCCGTCTCTTTTGATTATCTTCATCATATCCCCCTCGGCAAAATCTTCGTTTCGCCTTTGTGAATGTTATCGCCACAACATATATATGTCGTTATATATGCATAACCACAATATATTGTGTTGCATCAACTCCTATATAATAATACACCCGAAAGGAAAAATCAATACTTTCGCTGAAAATATTATAGTTTTTTTTATAATTTTTTTGGGTCCGAACGCTTGACAAAGTTATATTTGCAATATATCCCCCCTTTTCTTGCAGTACGCCTCTGCGTACAAAGAAGTGCATGTGCGGCGGGGTTGGTACGTTTAGCCGCACATGGGGACGGCCCGCCGTCTGCGGTATGTATGTGCGGCACGGCTGATGCGGTAATTAAACTTGGGAGCATGGGGCGGGAGAAGCGATTAAACAATACGAAAAAAGGAAGAGGGATACTCTTCCTTTTTGTCGCTTTAATGACCGTGAGAATGATATCAGCCCTAGACTTTGATAAGCTCGCGGCGGATAAGTTTCTCGTCGTCCTCGTACGCCATGGCGTAGCTGACGTTCTGCTGTTCGCCTTTGATAGCGCCCTCGCGATCCATAATCTGCCCGATAAGCTCGATAGCGTACTTAACGGAGCGAGGAGACTTCAGCTTGACCATGCAAGGAACGGCGGCAAACTTCTTGACCTCTCCGACGTCCTTGTATCTGTACTTCGTGCCCTCGAGGGTCGCGGGGTCGATGGCAAGGCATATCACGAGAGTTTTGCCGCGAATGGCGAGTTTGGCAACGGTCGCGCGCCCGCGCCTGAACGCCTCGCCGCTCCAGCCGAGACGAGACTTGACCTTGTTGTACGAGAGCAGTTCGTTCTTAACCGCACCGTACCTTTCCTGCATCAGTCCGCCGCATTGAATGAGCTTCGCCATAAAGCTACGGCTCATACGGTTTGCGTCACCGAAAGGCGGGACGGTAGCCGCTGCGATCGCAATGTCGGGCTGCGGAGCAACGGCGGGTTCTTCGGCGGGTTCTTCCCCGACCGATTCTTCTTCGGAAGCCGATTCTTCCGTAATGGGTTCTTCGGGGGCAGGCTCATCCGTCGCAACCTCATCGCCGCCTTTTTTGTCCTTCTTGTTAGAAATGACAACGAGTGCTATTAACTCGGCAAGCAACACTGCCATCAGCACCGCCACGATTACTATTACCGCGATAGAAAGTCCGTCCATTGCCAATAAATCTTTCATACTGACATAATAACACATTTTTTCGTGAAATGCAATACCTTTCACAAAATTTGTGGGTAATATTTATAAGAATAATTGCATTATGGGTCTGATTTTGCAAGGTTTTACCCCTTTACGGCAGACGCGATACTCTCCGCCGCGCTCGGGTTGGTTCGTCGAGGAAAAGGTGGGATAATATAATAATCACCACTTGACTTGTAAACAATTACTGTGCGAGTGTCCAACAGGACAATCCCCTCAGGCGGGCGTCTTAAAGCTCGCCGCGGCAACCTTCCCGACATATCGATTTTTCGTTACGGCTTGACGCATAAATTCCGCCGGACTTGACACATAAAGATTTTTAATATACAATACAAGTATCTGATTCAAGAGGAGGATAATGTTATGTCATACTCTTCCAAAAGTAAGGTCTTTTTCGGACTTTTAGCCATTGCGTTGTTTACGATTGTAACTTTCGTCGGGCTTGTGTTCGGACTTTGCGCATGCGATCCGTCGAACCCCGTTACAATAACTTACGCCGCAGCCGACGGCGGATCGATCGTCGGGGAGACGACGCAACGCGTCGGAAGCGGCGAAACCACGTCGGAAGTCGAGGCGATCCCCGACGAGGGTTATAAGTTCGTAAAGTGGAGCGACGGCTCAACCGCTTCGAAACGCACCGACGAAGCGAGCGAGGACGCGACTTACACCGCGCTGTTCGCCGATAACTCGATGACCGATTTTTCCGTAACCTACACAACCGCAGACTATGCGAAATGCACCTGGGATAAGGCATACGTCGGGAACTCCCCCGTGGAAGGCAATATCACCGTAACGGTCACGCCGAGTCTCGGCTATCGCTTCGTATGTTGGAGCGACGGGCAAACCTCGCCCACCAGAAGCGACGATTTCCGAAGCGACGGGGAGACTTACGAGGCGCAATTCGCAATCGACGAATTGGAACTGCCCGTGATGATCATCAACACCGACGACGGCGGCGACATCGTATCCAAAGAGGAGTACAAGTCCTGCAAAATATCGGTGACGAACGCCGACAAAGAATATTGCTTCGAAAATACGGTTGCGGATATCCGCGGCAGAGGCAATTCCTCGTGGGCATGGGACAAAAAACCGTATAAGCTCAAATTCAAAGACAAAATCGACCTGTTCGGGCACGGCAAGGCGAAAAAATGGACGCTCATTGCAAATTATTGCGATTACAGTCTGTCGAGAAATTACATTGTTTACAGCCTTGCCGCTCAATTCTCCGAATTAAGCAAGACAACGACCGACGTACAATTCGTGGACGTCTATCTCAACGGCAGATACGACGGCGTTTATACCGTTTGCGAACAGGTTGAGACGGGCAGCAATCGCGTCGATATCGAGGACGATCTCGAAACGGTTACCGATCCCGAAAAACTCGGCTTCCTGATCGAATTGGACAAGCGCCCTACCGAGGATATGGGTAACGCATATCCCTACGGCGAGAGGTCTTTCTCATTTAACGGAGATCATTTCATCACGTTGGAGAATCAATCTACCTATTTTGAAGGAGAAACCCCTCTCGGAATAAAAACTCCCGATTATGACGATGCGGTGGAGCTCGGTTTTGATTTCTCGGTCTACGAAAATTATATCCGCGACTATATGAGCGACGCGCTCCAAACTCTATGGAACGGAAATTATGCCGCTGTAAAAGAGAAATTCGACGTGGAGTCTTGGGCAGAAGGCTATATTATCGACGAATTGTTCAAAAACGTGGACGTAGCGTACAGCAGTTTCTATATGTTCAAGGACAATTCAAACGGCAAACTTTACCGCGGTCCGCTGTGGGACTACGACATCAGCAGCGACAACTGCAATTATTACACCGTCATCCGCAACACCGACTTTATATATGCGACGAGAAATCCGATATACCGCAAATTGTTGGAATATTCCGAATTCCGCGCTCTCGTCACCAATCTGATAAAACAAAAACAAACCGCGATAACCGAAACGATGGACGGTTGCGTCGAATACGTTCTTGCTCGTTCTGACGCATTCAACCGCAACTTCGAGCGTTGGCAGCTGCTGAACAACGGTCATTTCGGCGGCGACTTTTGTCCCGTCCCCGACGACTTGAAAAACAAAGCGACCTGGAAAGAAGAAGTCCAAGCGCTCCGCGATTGGTTGGGCAGGAGTTTTAACTATATGTTATCCCAATACAAATAACGGCACGCTACCGCGCGATATCAAAAAAGACCTTACGAATTGTGTAAGGTCTTTTTGTTTGGTTGATATCCGCGTAAAGTTCGAGTCTCGGTACGGAGTCGTTTTTCGCGCGCGGAAACTTAACTTTACGGTTACGCCTTATTCGCCCTTGAACGGGAGAAGAGCCATCATGCGGGCGCGTTTAATAGCCCCCGTCAACTGTCTCTGGTGGCGAGAGCAGCAGCCGCTGGTACGAGCGGAGATGATCTTGCCTTTTTCGGTCACGTATCTTCTGAGTTTGGAGACGTCTTTGTAATCTATCTCGGCAACGCCCTTTTCGCAGAATTCGCAGACCTTTTTCTTCATGGGACGGCGGGCTTTTTTATTAACCTTATCGTCGCCGCCGAAATCTTTTGCGGCGGCCGTTTTTTTATTATCCATTTTTAACTCCTGAATTTAATTGTGAATCAGAAAGGAAGGGTGTCGTCCGAAACGGGTTCGAGCGTCGCCGTCTTTTTGGGAGCGGCGGGAGCGGGTCCGTCCGATTCGCTTTTCGGCGTGAGGAACTCAACGTCGTCGGCGGTAACGTCCACGCTCTGGCGCTTGTTGCCTTCCTTATCCGTGTAATCGTTAATCTGCACAGGTCCGATTACGCACACTTTCCTACCCTTTGCGAGGAAGGACGCGCAATTCTCCGCCGTTTTACGGAAGGTGGTTACGCGGAAGAAATCCACGTCCCTCTCCCCCTCTTGCGTGGCGGGTCTCCGACGGTTTACGGCGACGGTGAAGCGGCACATAGGAACGCCGCTTGCCGTTACCTGGTAGTCGGGATCGGCTGTGAGGTTACCGATAATAATAAGTTTATTCATACTACTTATCTCCTGAAATTATTCGGCAGGGTCGGCGGGTGTCTCCGACGCTTCGCCTGCTGCCTCTTCGGCGACTTCCGTTTCAGGCTCTTCGGCTACAGGCTCGGCGGTTTCTGCCGCTCCCTCTTCCGTGGCTGCTTCGGTCGTTGCTTCGGGCTCTTCCGTTGCGGATTCGGCTGCGGCGATAGCGGCTTCCTCGCGCGCTTTGGCGGCAGCTGCCTTCTCGGCGGCTTTTGCACGTCTCTCTTCTTCGGCGCGGGTAAGTTTGTTTTCGACCTTCTTCGTAACCATGAATCTCATAACGGAATCTGTAATACGCATCAATCTCTCGAGCTCGGCGGGAAGGTCCTCGGGCGCAGAGAAGGTCATAAGCACATAATAGCCTTCGCTCTGGAAGTTGATCTTATATGCAAGTTTCCTCATGCCCCACTTGGTAACCTCTGCCGTGCCACCTGCCGCGACAACGACGTTGCGGAAACGCTCGATAAGTTCTTCGCGAGCCGCGTCGTCGGTCTTGGGCGAGATGATGTAAAGCAGTTCGTAGTTCGTCATGTGGTCATACCTCCTTGTGGATTTTAAGCCTGCGCCGCTCGTGCGCAAGCAAGGAATAAGGTCCCCTCTTTCGAAAGGACCCTATCATTCTATCACATTCTTTGACAGATTGCAACTGTTTTTTCACACAATGCGCTTCCCTCTACTTCTTTTTAGGCATAAGCACGCCCGCTACTATATGCACAGCCGCCGCCGCAACGCTTGTAAGCGCAGCCGCCCACACTATCCAGGTAAAGTTTCCGGGGTTGAGCATTTGACCGATGTCAAAGGACACCGAGCCGAACCCCTCCGCAAAGCTCACGTCGAGAAAGGCGAACATATACGGGAACACCCAGATTATAACGGCGGCAATGGCGTAGAACACGCCGAGCTTGATCTTCCCCTTCTTGCGCTTGCGCAGGCAGTTAAGCAGGCTGAGCAGTGCGAGAAGTAGGGGCAGGAACACCGCAATCGCCGTGAGCATTGTGAGTACCCAGCCCCAATTTCCGCCCATTCCTTCGGGCACCAGCATGTTCGCCCCCGTAAGACCGGGGACGCCGGGGGCAATGGGTAAAACTTCGAATGCGAGCATCAGGCAGGAGAATACCGCAGCGGCGGCGCCCACTCCCAATGCTAACCAATTGAATAACATATTTCGTCCTCTCTTTGTAATTTATATCCGCGCCAAGCACTCTCGGCGGAACTTACTTTGCAATGTTTATACTGTTAACCTTGCGGCTCTTGCACTTTACGCGAAGCCCGCGGCATAATCCCACGCGCGACGATAAGCAGCACTCCCGCGGCTACGCACAGCACCGCCGACGCCCACACTATCGGACCGGAATACGCAGGGTTAAATATGTAACGGAAATCGAAAGAATTTAATCCTATGGAGACCATTGAGTTCGGGAACACCCAGATAGACAAGCCCACAATGATATACAATATCCCGAGAGCGAGCTTTCCTCCCCTCTTCCGCTTGCAAGCGAGTACCAGCGTCGGTATTGCAAGAGCGAGCGGCAGGAATATCTCAAACCCCGCCCAGACTCCTAAAAACTCGGTTCCAAACAGTAAATCCCAGCCCGTCCAAAAGCCACCTGCAAGATTCGAAACGGTGAAAAGGAGCATTAAACAGGACACCGCGGCGGCGATTACCGCTACGCCGAAGGATAACCAATTCGTTACGACGGGCGCAACCTTCTTCGCGGGCTTTGCCTCGGACTCCGTCGGCTCCGTCGGCTCCGTCTGCTCTGTCTGCTGAGTAGGCGCGGGCACGGGCGCGATATACACGGGGGGATTGGCGGGCATAACCGTCGGTCTCTCCGTCGGCACGGTTGGTTGCACAGGTTGCGTGGGTTGCACGGGTTGCGCGGATTGGGTGGGCTGTGTCGGCTCCGCGGGCTGCGTGGGTTGCGTGGGCTGCGCGGGGGTTGCGGCGTTAGCTCTGCGCATAAGGTCGTTATATTGGTCGATAGTGAGATAGACGCCCGAGCGAGCTTCGCTTCTCTCCCGTGCGAGGCGCATATACTCATTACGAAGTGCGGCATACTCGTCGTAACCCGCGGCGGCGCCGGGGCGAATACGCATACGCTGTCCGCACACGTCGCAAGTTTGTATCTCGTTTATTGCGGTAACGGCGAATATATGCCCGCATCTGGCGCACTTGACCTTTGCCATACCCGTTCTCCTTACGGTTTCGGCGCTCTCGCACCGTTAATTTGTATTATACTACTATGTATAATGCTTGTCAAGTCCCATTTTAACCCGCCGCCGCGCGAATTTATCCGTAAACATATTTTTTTTGTTGACAATCGCATATATTAGTGTTATACTGAACAAACTTTAACAGACCTGCCGCGGGGTGAAGTAAGTGGCTCGTTGGAACTCCTCAGCCGAGCCGCGCAGCGGCGAACGCCACGAGCCGTAGGCGAGTATAACCCAAAGGCTGGCAACATTCACAACTTAATATCAACTATCGCGGGGTGGTAGCAGTAGGTAGCTCGTTGGGCTCATAACCCAAAGGTCGTAGGTTCGAACCCTACCCCCGCAACCATCGAAAGACCGTCGCAATCAGCGGCGGTTCTTTTTTGCGGGGTGGTAGCAGTAGGTAGCTCGTTGGAGCTCCTCAGCCGAGCCGCGCAGCGGCGAACGCCACGAGCCGTAGGCGAGTATAACCCAAAGGTCGTAGGTTCGAACCCTACCCCCGCAACCACATAAAAAACGGACATCGATGATGTCCGTTTTTTATTACACTCTCTCGGGTTGAACTTTATCACAAAAAGATTTATTTGAAATATTCTTGCTTATCCGTTAAATAATTGCTTCTCGGGTATCCAACAAGACAATCCCCTCAGTCGTCCCTTCGGGACGCCAGCCGCCCTTAGTAAGGGGGGCTGGCGCGAAGCGCCTGAGGGGATTGTCAAGTTAGTAACAAGATAAGTAACATATTGCAAATATGCTGGGATTATCATAGTAACACCACAGAAAAAGCACCCTATGCGTAATAGAGTGCCTTACATCACTATATATATCTTCTTACACAAGTCCGACACGAACCGATATGAGGAAGGCACAGAGTACCGCTCAGACGTGCGGAGAGGTTATTTCGACACAGGAGTTTACTAAAACCGTATCTTCTTACACAAGCCCGATACGAACCAACTCGAGAGCGGCGGAGAGGTGCGGTCAGACATAAAATAAATCTTCTTACACAAGTCCGATACGAACCGATATGAGGAAGGCACAGAGTACCGTTCAGGGGCGCGAGAGAGGTTATTTCGACACAGGAGTTTACTATAATCCGTAAATGACTGTGTCGAAATGTTCTCGGTTCGCACCCATCAACGGTGCTATGTGACTTCCCTACTATAATTGACTTATGAGCGCCATAATGCTATACTTATATTATACTTATACTACACCATATACTGCATACCTATGAAACCTTTGACCAAAATCGCGGCGGTGGCGGCGGCGATAATATTTGCGGCGGTACTCTTGACGGGGTGCGCGCCGAGCGGGAAGCGGGTGGAGATTGCGCCTGCCCACTTTAACACCGTC
>CANPYH010000013.1 GCA_947588325.1 uncultured Clostridia bacterium | reverse complement strand
AAAAATGGGGTGAAAATACGACAAAAGGCAGCAAATCTCGTGAATTTACTGCCCTTTGGGGTCAAATGGTCGAGGCGACGGGATTCGAACACGCGACCTCATGGTCCCGAACCATGCGCGCTACCAGACTGCGCTACGCCTCGATGACAGACATCATTGTACTTTATTTGCCCGTAAATGTCAATTATTTGGCGGTACTTCGCAAAAACCTTCGCCCCTCTTCCCATTATATGCGGTGAGCGGCAGCGGGTACTACCTCAAACAACACCATATTACTCAACGCGCCGCCTATGTTACAAACTTAAGTCCAACGCGTCTTACCCTGTCGCGCCAAAACGTTATCGGCGCAAAACGATTTACTTGCCGAGCATATTCTCCGCAAGGTCGAGAGCGGCGGCGATGGTATCGTCCATATCGAAGTACTTATACATGCCGAGTCTCCCGCCGAACACGACTTTATTCTCCTTATCCGCCAGCGCCTTGTATTTCGCATAGAGGGCGTTATTTTTATCGTCGTTTACGGCGTAATAAGGCTCGTCGCCCCTCTTCCACTTGGCGGGATATTCGCGGGTTATGACCGTCTTGCCCCCCTTGACATACTCGAAGTGCTTATGCTCGATTATGCGGGTGTAGGGCACCTCGTACTCGGTGTAGTTGACGACGGCGTTGCCTTGGTGGTTATCCTCGTCCAGCGTCTCGGTTTCGAAACGGAGACTGCGGTATTCGAGTTCGCCGTATATATACCCATAGTATTGGTCTATCATGCCCGTGAAGATTATCTTATCCGCGGCAGCGTCAAGCTCCGCCTTATTCGCAAAGTAATCCGTGTTCAATCTGACTTCGGAGCCGACGAGAAGTTTGTCGCAAATCTGCGTATAGCCGCCGATCGGTATGCCCTGATAGCGGTCGTTGAAGTAGTTGTTATCGTACATAAACCGCACGGGGAGCCGCTTTATTATGAAGGCGGGGAGTTCGGTCGCGCGTCTGCCCCACTGCTTCTCGGTGTAACCCTTGACCAGTTTCTCGTATATGTCCCTGCCGACGAGGGAGAGAGCCTGCTCCTCGAGGTTCTTGGGCTCGGTTATGCCCGCCTCTTTACGCTGTTTCTCGATCATGGCTTGCGCCTCGGCGGGCGTGGTTACCCCCCACATTTTGGAGAATGTGTTCATGTTGAAGGGCATGTTATACAGCTCGTCCTTATACTTTGCGACGGGGCAGTTTATGTAGTTATTAAACTCCGCAAGCCCGTTGACGTACTCCCAGATCTTCTTGTCCGAAGTGTGGAAGATGTGCGCGCCGTATTTATGTACGTTGATACCCTCGATTTTCTCGGTGTAGATATTGCCCGCGGTGTGATCCCGCTTGTCTATTACCAGGCACTTCTTGCCCCGCTTAACCGCTTCGTGCGCGAATACCGAGCCGAAAAGCCCCGCGCCTACTATTAAATAATCATATTTTGCCATGTCGCCACCTTCCTCCGCGGTTAAAACGTCCGTTATCCCGCCGTAACGGGCTCGGCTTACCGCGCCTGTCGAGTATTATTATAGTGGAAATTGTTTACAAAAGCAAGCAAAAGTAGTATAATCCGAATATAAATGGCAGAGACCTTGGACAAGCGCACGAAAAACAAGCAGTGGCGCAAACAGTTGGTACGCAACGAATTGCAACTGATATTGCTCGCGATTATTACGGGCATATTTTCGGGTAGCGTCGTCGCGCTCTATAACGTCTGTGCGCACTACGGCGAAGAATTGTCTCAAAAATGGTATACGGCTGTTTTCGCCAACCCTTGGTTTATCCCCCTCTTGCTCCTCGCACTCGGCGCGGGCGCAATAGTCGTCGGCACCGTGCTTAAATTTATCCCCCTCGCTCGCGGAAGCGGCATTCCGCAGGTGGAAGGGGCTATTCGCGGAGCAATAGTGCTTAAGTGGTTCCGCATAATGTGTTCCTCCTTCGCGCTCTCTCTCGCCGCAATATTCCTCGGCATGAGCGCGGGCAGCGAGGGTCCGAGCATGCTTATCGGCGGTGCGGCGGGTAACGGCGTCGGTTCGATACTTAAACGTGACGCGAGAAAGACGCGTTACCTCATCACAGGCGGAGCGTCGGCGGGACTTGCCTGCGCCTTCAACGCCCCTCTCACCGGCTTCCTCTTCGCCTTCGAAGAGGCTCACAAGAAGTTCACTCCCGAGATATTCTTCACGGCGTTTTTCTCCGTCGTCTCGGGTCTGCTCACGCGTAACGGGATCTGGGCGCTCTTCGGGCTTGCCGATCCCTCCTTCCAAATCACGGCGACCTTCTCCGCCTTCGACCTCACGACAATAAAAGACTTCTCGAGTATGTGGCTGGTAATAGGCATAGTCGTTATCGCGGCAATAGTCACCGGTCTGCTCGGCGTCGGGTTCTATTACGCCGTACTCGGGCTGCGTAAGCTGTTCGGCAAAATAACCTTTTTCAAGGGGACGGGCAAGTTCCTCATTCCCTTCCTGCTCGCGGGCGCTTTCGGACTTATCTCCGTCTACGCCATGGGCGGCGGTCACAACGTTATCGAGGCGCTCGGCACTCACGGCGGCGACGCCGACTTCGGAGTATCGCTGCGCTTTGCCTCTCCCGTCATAGTTGCGCTCATAGTCGTTTGCATATTGAAGTTCGTCGCCTCCGTCACCAATATGGGTTGCGGAGTGCCCTGCGGAGTGTTTATACCCATGCTTGCCACGGGCGCGTGCCTGGGCGGCATAGTCAGCTTCATAGCACAGCAGTGCAATATGCCCGCCGCCTATTCGGATATTATCGTCATGATTTGTATGGCGACCTTCTTTACGACGGTAGTTAAGGCTCCGCTGACGTCAATCGTCATGGTGTTCGAACTCACGGGCAGTTTCAGGATAACCATGCTCCTCCCCACCATGGTAGGGGTCGCGCTGGGCTACGTCATAGGCAAAGTGTTCGGCACCAAGGCTATTTACGACGTACTTCTCGAAGGGTTTATCGAGACGGACGGCGTTGCGGTCGGGGGCAAAAAGGAAAGGTTTACCATCCCCGTTCTCCCCGACAGCCCCGCGGCGGGCAAGGAAGTCTACGATCTCCTGCTCCCCTGGCACACCGTTATCATTGACATATCCCGCGGCGGCGAGATTATCGTTCCGAGCGGCGATACCGTCATTATGAGCGGGGACAGCGTTACCGTCGAGGCGGAGACCAACGACCGCGCGGCTTGCGAAGCGGAACTTGCCGAGATGTTCGGCGAGGATAGTACAAACCGAGACTCCCCGCCCGAAGGCGAATAGCTACGAATAATAACGGCTATTGATATGCACCCCAAAAGTCAGACAGTTTCTGGGGTGCATATTTTTTTGTCAAGGCGACCCTTTCTTTTACGCAGAAATTTCCCGTAGGGCTTTACAAAACTGGCGCGCTGTGTTATCATTGGAGTATGTTCAAGATACTTGTTGTCGAAGATAACACAAACCTGCAAAAGCTCTATTGCACCATACTCAAAGCCAACGGCTACACCACCTTTACGGCGAACAACGGCGCGGAGGCTCTCGACCTATTGAGCGGGGAGCATATCGACCTCATGATACTCGATATCATGATGCCCGTTATGAACGGTTACGAGCTGACAGAGATACTCCGTCAGGGCGGGAGCGAGCTGCCCATACTCATGATAACCGCCAAAACGGAGATGGCGGACAAACGTGCGGGCTTCCTCGTCGGCATAGACGACTATATGACTAAGCCCGTGGACGAGGAGGAAATGCTGCTCCGAATCAAAGCCCTGCTCCGACGCTCCAAAATAGCTTCCGAGCGCAAGCTGCAAATAGGCTCCACCGTACTTCACTATGACAGTCTCACGGTGGACTGCGGGGATACGAGCGAGGTACTGCCCAAAAAGGAGTTCTATCTCCTGTTTAAGCTGCTCTCCTACCCCGGTCAGATATTCACCAAATACCAGCTGCTCGACGAGATATGGGGACCCGAGAACGAATCGGACAACACGCTTAACGTGCATATTAACCGACTGCGCAACCGCTTCGAGAATAACAAGGACTTCGAGATAGTGACTGTGCGAGGCATTGGCTTCAAAGCGGTCAGGAAGGCGGACGATGGGCAAGAATAAAAAGGGCAAGCGGCTTGCGGGGCAGTTCCATACCATTACGTTCAGGATAATATCCTACGTCATGCTGCTTATCGTCGTCATGATAGCCGTCGCGATCGGCGTTATGACTATATTGTACTATTGCGGCGTATTCGGGGATAACGAACACTCCGCCGTCAACCCTATTCTTATAGTTCTCATAGTCACTCTTGTCAGCGCGGTGCTTGTCGGCGTACTCGCCGTCGGGCTGTACGACCGCTCTTTCAAGGGGCTTAACCAATTCCAGGACGCCATGAACAATGTGGCAAAGGGCGACTTCGGCGTCACCCTGCCCGCCAACGAGACGGACTATATGTACGCGCTCAACACCTCCTTCAACGCCATGGTCGCTTCGCTTAAATCCATCGAAACGCTTAAAACCGACTTCATCTCCGACTTTTCGCACGAACTCAAAACCCCTATCGCCTCGATATGCGGGTTCGCGAAACTGCTTAAAAACCCCAACATATCCGACAAGGAAAAAGAGGAGTATATCGAAATAATAATATCCGAGTCCGAGCGGCTCACCCTGCTCTCCAAGAACATACTCTCCCTGTCCAAGCTCGACAACCACGAAGCAGTCTATGAGAAAAAACCGTATAGCCTGGACGAACAACTCCGCAAATGCGCGCTCATGTTCCAGTCGGAGATGGACGGAAAGAATATAGACCTCTCGCTTTCGGGGGATAACGCCGTGTATTGCGGCAACGAAGAGCTTATGCAACAGCTGTGGATAAACCTCATAAGCAACGCCGTTAAGTTCACCCCCGAGCGCGGAAGCGTGGAGATAGCCATAGCCAAAAAGGAGAACGGCATATCCGTCAGCATAAGCGACACGGGTATCGGCATGGACGAAGAGACGATCGCCCGCATGTTCGATAAGTTCTACCAGCACGACCCCTCGCGTTCCGTCACGGGTAACGGGCTGGGGCTTGCGATTGTACAGCGGATTATCCGCATAGTCGGCGGGGATATCACGGCAGAGAGCGAAGTCGGAAAGGGCTCGACCTTCACCGTTTTCCTGCCCGAGGAAGAACAGCCAAGCCCCGTCGAAAAAAAGAAACCCAAGAAAAAATAACCGAGTGTGCTCCGACGCTCGCGCCGTTATCCGCAAGTATAACCGCAAATATATCCCGCATAATAACGCGGATACAACCCGCATAATAACCCAATCATAACAAAAGACGCTCCGAAAGTTTTGCCTTACGGAGCGTTTGTATTATACTCGTTTCTTATATCTCGTTCAGTCGGATATCGCGGCTGACTTTATCCGCCGCCCTTTGCGGTTATACGGGTTGCGTTTCGGGAACCTTTGCGCGAAGTCCGCTCACTGCGGTGCGAAACTTGATTTTATCCGCCTTGCAAATTCGCTGTGCCGCGAACTTACCCGTTATGACTGCGGGGGGAAGCCCGCCGCTCTGGAATATGCACTGACCGGAGAGAATAAAGCCCTTAAGCCCGTCGATAACTCCCCTTTGCATGAGCGCCTTGCCGTTGGCGGTGTGCACAAAGCCTTGGAAAGAGCCGTGACGGGTGTTGAGATATCTCTCGTATGTGCAAGGGGTTACGACGTCTATTGCCTCGAGTTTGCCTCGAAGTTCGGGGTAACGCCGTTCTATGACGTCGATAACGTCGCGGGCGACGCGGCGTTTCTCCGCCTTATACGTGCCGTCCTCCTTCCTGCCCTTCCACCAGAAATACATGTCGTCGCCGCCCACTATCTGCGCCTGCATAATCGAGCAGCCGTCGGGGGTTTTGAGAGAGGGGTCGTATGAGTAGTTGCGGAGCGCGAAGCCGAGGTATCCCTTATCCATCTCCACCGCTTTATCCATTATGGCGTGGAGCCCGAGAGGATAGTCGGTAAGGTCCGCCGTGGACTTCATCACCACAATAGTCATGGTGTATATGGGGTAAGTATCGACGTCGGCGTACCGAGTATCCATTTTCTTTACTTTGTACTTGCCTCCGAGAAGTTGTTTTAAGCAATGCTCCGTCGCAACCGACGATACCACCCAATCGGCGTTTATTATGCTGCCGTCGGCAAGCTCGGCTCCGACTGCCCTGTCGTTTTCGATGACGATCCGCTTGACAGTCGCGCCGCACCTGATCGAGCCGCCCAATTCGCGGTAGTAATTGGCTATGCGCTCGGACATGGCGCGGGAGCCGCCGATGGGTATTCCCCCGTCGTGGTTCATGACGTGCGCGAGCATATACAGCATGCTCATGAGGTTATACCCGGGCGCCATGAAGTTGGCGAAGAAGTATTGGATATACTTGTTCTTGAAGTGCTTTTTGCCGTACTCCTCGCAGTCCACCTTGCTGAACTTATTCACCCAATAGTAGTCGCCCGCCATGGTCAGCCCGATTTTAAGCAGTCTGCCCAATCCCATAAGGTCAACGGGGCGGTCTACGGGTCCCTCTATCCTGCGGAAACGCTTGATATACTTGCAGAACTTGACTATCTCCTTCTCGTCCTCGGGAGACAGGTCGATAAGCTCCTGACGGAAGCGGTCGATATCCGCCCACATGGTGAGTTTTACGCCGTCGGGAAACTCGAACACCGAGAAGTCGTCCTGAAAATACACCTCGGTATCCTCTTCGAGGGCGTGGATATCCCGCCACATTTTGTAATATTGGCTGTCGGTGTTCGTGCCAACCAGCCAGTGTATGCACCCGTCGATATAGCAGCCCTGCCGCTCCCAACCGATACATGCGCCGCCGGGCATGCCGTTCTTCTCCAATATTTGTACGGAGTATCCGTGCTTGAGCAGGTAAATTCCCGTCGTCATTCCGGATATGCCCCCGCCTATTATAAGTACGCTTTTGCTTGGCATTGCACAAACTCCCATCGTAATATTTGTAGTTTACCCCGCTAATATAAACTTATTATAAACTATCGCACCCTTTCGGCGTTTTATACGCGTTTAATCCCGTATATTTTCCCCGCGGAGGGCGACGAGGAAACCCACATTACCTATTATTTTGATAGGTTTTTTATTATAAACGGCGGAAACAGCCCATAAACAATTGACATTGACCGCGCTGATGTTGTAAAATTTACAGATGAAAACAACATTCTCGGAGATAATATTATGGCAGTAAAGACCGAAAAACCCCAAAGCAGAGCAGAGCTTAACAGAAACCTTGCGCAAATGCTTAAAGGCGGCGTTATTATGGACGTCACCACCCCCGAACAGGCGAAGATAGCCGAAGAGGCGGGCGCATGCGCGGTTATGGCGCTCGAGCGCATTCCCGCGGATATCCGCGCGGCAGGCGGCGTTTCCCGTATGTCCGATCCCAAGATGATCAAGGGCATTCAGGAAGCCGTATCTATTCCCGTTATGGCGAAGTGCCGTATCGGTCATTTCGCCGAGGCGCAGATACTTCAGGCTATCGAGATCGACTATATCGACGAGTCCGAAGTCCTCTCCCCCGCCGACGACGTTTACCACATCGATAAGACCAAGTTCGACGTACCCTTTGTGTGCGGCGCGAAGGATCTCGGCGAGGCGCTTCGTCGTATAAACGAGGGCGCGTCCATGATCCGCACGAAGGGCGAACCGGGCACGGGCGACGTCGTACAGGCAGTCCGCCACATGCGCAAGATGATGAGCGACATACGCCGTCTTACTTCCTGCGCCGAGGACGAGCTTTTTGACGAAGCGAAGAAACTTCAGGTGCCCTATGACCTTGTCAAGTATGTACACGATAACGGCAAACTCCCCGTCGTCAACTTCGCGGCGGGCGGCGTTGCTACTCCCGCAGACGCGTCGCTTATGATGCAACTCGGCGCGGAGGGCGTGTTTGTCGGCAGCGGTATATTCAAGTCGGGCAACCCCGCAAAGCGCGCAAGGGCTATCGTGCAGGCTGTTACCAACTACACTGACGCAAAACTTATCGCGGAGCTGAGCGAGGATCTCGGCGAGGCTATGGTCGGAATTAACGAACAGGAAATAGAATTGCTTATGGCGGAGAGAGGTAAGTAAGAATGCTTATCGGCGTTCTCTGTCTCCAAGGCGCATTTATCGAGCACATCCACATGTTGGAGAGTTTGGGCGCAACCGCCGAAGAGATCAGGCAAAAAAAGGATCTCGGGCGTCCCTTCGACGGGATAATCATACCCGGCGGCGAGTCCACCGTTATAGGCAAGCTCCTCCGCGAGCTGGATATGATGGAGGATCTCCGCGCGGCGGTGAGCGGCGGCTTGCCCGTTTTCGGCACCTGCGCAGGGCTTATCCTTCTCGCCAAGGATATCGTCAACGACGATCGGCGGTACCTCGGCACTATGGATATCACGGCGCGGCGTAACGCTTACGGCAGACAGCTGGGCAGTTTCGCCACCGTCTCCCCTTTCGACGGCGTGGGCGACGTGCCTATGACCTTTATCCGCGCTCCGTATATCGAGAGCGTCGGCGAGGGCGTGCAAGCGCTCTCCGTCGTGGACGGCAAGATCGTTGCGGCGCGGCAGGACAACCAACTCGTTACCGCCTTCCACCCCGAACTTACGGATGATACCCGCATTCACAAGTACTTCCTCGATATGATAACCGCGCATAAATCCAAAGTTTAAGTTTTAACTCAACCGCTATTTAAGCACACGCAACCCCGCAACCGACAATCTTTTGCGGGGTATTTTATTGCGCGCCGCGCGCTTCAGGTGAGACGAATCAAACCAAAAAAGGCACAGAGTATCGCACTTGTGTTGGTTCGTTTGCGGATAGGTTACTTTTCAATATATTCCCACTTTTCGTGTAAAAAATTGCTATTCAAGTAACAAACAGGACAATCCCCTCAGTCTGCCTGACGGCAGACAGCCCCCCTTACTAAGGGCGGCCACATTCGTCCCAGACTTTTCGGGTGGGGTGTTACTTATCTTGTTTCATTACAAGGGTGTTTTATTACACACCGAAACTTGGGTAGCCGGTGGCCGTCCGAAGTCGAGGGGGGCTGGCGCAACTTGTTGCGCCTGAGGGGATTGTCTTGTTGAATACCCGCATAGTAATTGCTTATAAGAAAAGCGAGAATATATCAGATAAGACCTATTAACGACGTACCAAGTCGAGCGCGGCGGAGAGTGCCGCTCAGACGGGCGGGAAACGGAACTTCGCGAGGGAGTTTACTTAAAACGTAAATGACCGAGCAGAAGTGAACGTCGGTGCGCCCGTATCAGCGGTGCTATGCGCCGCGCCTGCCGCAAGGGGGGGGCTGGCGCCGTTGTCCGTGCCTGAGGGGATTGTCAAGTTCAATATCAAGAAAAGAAACATATTCCTCGAAAAGCTGTCACTGAACTATTAAACTATCCGACTGCGCAAACTCATATAATTACGAACTTACTCCCGACTTGTTAAATAGACATGTCGGGCGTATTTTTACAAAATTTACTATTGACAAATATCCGCGTTTGTTATAGAATATAACGGATGGGAGGTAACTGCAATGTATTGCCATAATTGCGGTAAAGAGGTTCGGGACGGAAGCAAGTTCTGCACGAGTTGCGGAGCGAAGTTGAACGTGGCCGCCGAGCCCGACAAAACCGCCGATACTACCCAACCGTCGGGCGAGCCTACGGGAACGCGGCAAAATTACAACGCATATCAGCCGTATAATCAGGTGTATGATCGGGGGTACAACCAACCGCCCTACGCACAGCCCGCTACAAAGACGAACGTCTATGCCCTGCTCGGTTTTATATTCTCTTTCTTTGTGACGATTGTCGGGCTTATTCTCAGCATTATCGGATATAAGAAAGCGGACGCCGAATATAACGGCGACGGAAAGAGCTTGGCGCTCGCGGGAATTATAGTCTCGGCAGTCACGATGGTATTGGCTTTTTTGGCGCTCATAATACTTGTCATATTTGCCGCTACTATATCTTATAATGCTCAATACAATCCCATGTAAATCTTAATTTGGTACAGAATATGAAAAACAGGAGGTAATTACAATGTTTTGTCCCAATTGCGGGAACGAAGTCCCCGATGAAAACAAGTTCTGCCCGAATTGCGGAGCGAAGTTACGCGAAGCTGACGAGACGTCGAAAAACACCGATACAGCCGAGCCGTTCGCCGAGCCGTTCGCGGGGCAGTCGCATCCGACCGATAACACGCAGCCAAACAATCAGGCGTATGACCCGAGGTACAGCCAACAGCCTGTCGCGAAGCAGAACACCTTTGCCCTGCTCGGCTTCATCTTCTCCTTCTTTGTGTCCGTTGTCGGGCTGGTACTCAGCATTATCGGATACAGGAAAGCGGACACCGAATGCAGAGGCGACGGAAAGAGCTTGGCGCTCGCGGGAATTATAATCTCGTCGATCGAGTTAGTGCTTGAGGTGATATTGGTTATTGTCCTTATTGTGCTTGCGGCAAACGGATATTTGGATTACATATATTTTTATTGAGAAATTGCGGTATTAACCGCCCATATTACGACTTACGCCCGACTTGTTAAATAAGCAAGGCGGGCGTATTTTTTACAAGATTTTCCATTGACAATCCCCTGCCATTACTATAAAATGAAGCAAAAATTAAGGAGCAGAGCAATGTATTGTCCTAATTGTGGAAATTTAATATCCGACGACAGCCACGTCTGCAGATATTGCGGCACGACGTTTTCCTCCACCGTCTCCACTCACGGGGACTATGTTCCGCCGCGCGCGCCGTCCGCGCCTCGCCGCTACAAATCGAGGAACGGATGGGCGATTGCAGGCTTTATATGTTCGCTCTTTGCCCCCTTCTTCATATTCGGGTTCATAGCGAGCATTATAGGTCTTGTGCGGTCTTTCACCGATGATTTCTATTACAGCAACGGCAGAGGTTTTGCGATTGCGGGATTGATTATTTCGGGGTGTTGTATATTCTCTTTGATTTCCGCGATAGTAGCGCTTTTCTGACGCGACTTTTAACTTCGCCTTTTAACTCCGCATTCCTTCCCCATTAAGATTTGCCCGACTTGTCAAACGCGCAGGTCGGGCTTATTTTATACCGCCGAATATGGGCAGTATATATCAGCTGATTTTTTACAAAGGTATTGACAAACACTTCGGATTATATTATACTTGGGCTATCAATAAAATTTCAAGGAGCGATCGAAATGTATTGTTGGAATTGCGGGAAAAAACTTGCAGACGATATGATCTTTTGCCCATATTGCGGAATAGCGATCAATTCGAAGCCGATACCTCGACCTCGTCAGCCGCGACCTCAACAGCCCGTCGGCGGGGATAACAGCCCCGCCGCGCAGACCACCCTTTCCCCTGCCGAACCGCCGCAAGATGACGCCGAGCAAGCGCAGTATGTAATCGATGAGAAAAATAAGAATATATTCGCGAAAGACGGGCTTGCATTGGGAATAATCGGAATAGTTCTGGCTTTGATTGCTTTCTTTTTGAAGCTCGCCGTCAATATCGTTACTAAAAGCGACAGTTTTGTCGGACAGACGCTTATCCCGCTCACATATTTGTCCATCGCCATAATATGGATCGGATTTGCGTGCATTCTCGCAGGTATAGCGCTCGGCGTTATGGGCATAGTTTTTTCAAAGAAACGCGGTTCCCTGCCCATGTCCATAGTTGCCACAGCGCTTTCGGGTGTGAGCCTGATACCCTGGATGTTCTTTTGGATATTCCTCTGAGAACGGAAAAAACAAGGTATTGACAAACACTTCCGATTATATTATACTTGCACTAATAATCAAATCTTCGAGGAGAAAATAAAAATGTATTGCCCGAATTGCGGAAATGAAATCGTAGACGGAATGTCATTTTGCCCGAATTGCGGAGCGGCAGTCAATGCACAGCAGTCCGTCGGTGAAGATAACGGCGCATACGCACAGACTAACGCCTATGCCCCCGCTCAGCCGTATCAAAATAGCCAACAGCCTCAGTATGTAAGCGGAGAGAAAAGGAATGCGTGCGCGATAATCGAGCTTGTCTTGGGAATCGTCGGAGCGGTATTGTCCTGGATTGCGTTCTTTATAACGCTAAGCGTAACATTAAACGGCTCATCTTCATCAAGTCAGCTTGAAGCGCTCATGGTAGTAGTCGCGGCTATAAGATGGATGGGGTTTGCCTGCCTGATCATCGGTACAACGCTCGGTATCCAGAATGTAGTATCGGCAAAACAGCGCGGCTCTTTTGGAATGTCGGTATCAGGCTTGGTAGTCTCGGCTGTAAGCATAATATTTTGGATATTCTTCTGAGAGCGATTAGCGAAATTACCGAGTGTTACGGTTAAAAAATTCGCTCACTATTAGGATTTACCCGACTTGTCAAACGCACAGGTCGGGCTTATTTTATACCGCCGAATGCGAGCGGTGTTTGCAAGCCGAATTTTACAAAGGTATTGACCAACTTTTACGTGTAAATAATTACTTTTCGGGTTATTAACGTAACAATCCCCTCAGTCACCCTATCGGGTGACAGCCCCCCTTACTAAGGGCGGCCCACCTGCTACCCAAATTATCGAGCAAGAACCAAACACCCTTGTAATGATACAAAACAAACCCCATATTCCCCGAACAGTCGGGGACGAACGTGGCCGCCCGAAGTCGAGGGGGGCTGGCACGGCGTAGCCGTGACTGAGGGGATTGTTATATCACTTTATCCTTTTACACAAGTCCGACACGAACCAACCCGAGCGCAGCGGAGAGTGCCGCTCAGACGGGCGAGAGAGGTTATTTCGACACAGGAGTTTACTAAAAACGTAAATGACTGTGTCGAAATGTTCTCGGTTCGCGCGTATCAGCGGTGCTATGCGCCGCGCATGTAGTAAAAAGGTTCTCCCCCGACAAAGCACATTTACAATAAAGATTATTTTTACAAAGGCATTGACAAACACTTCCGATTGTATTATACTTGGGTTATCAATAAAAATCTTCAAGGAGAAAATGAAAATGTATTGTCCGAATTGCGGAAAAGAACTTGCAGACGGGACGTTATATTGCCCGTTTTGCGGAACGGCAGTCAATGCACCGCCGCGACCTCGGCAGTCCGACAGCGATCGTTACAACCATTTTGGATCTGACGCTTACGCTCCCCCCCCCCAGCCCGACTCTGATCGGTATAGCGCTCAGCAACCTCAGTATGTAAACGGAGAACAGAAGAACGTATTCGCGAAAGTCGGGCTCATCTTGGGAATAGTCGGAGCGGCGCTTGCTTGGACTGCATACTTTATAGCGCTTGGCGTGGTCTACGGTGCGTCCTCTGCCACGAATACTCTTGTGGCGCTCGCGTATGTGGCTGTCGCCATAAGATGGATCGGTTTTGCCTTTCTTATCGCGGGATTATCGCTCAGTATCCCCGGCGTAGTGTTGGCAAAGCAGCGCGGCTCACTCGGAATGGCAATAGCCGGCTTGGTAGTCTCGGGTGTGAGCCTGATACTCTGGATATTCTTCTGAGAACACCGAAAAATATCGAAGATCCCGAAAGGACGATTGTTAATTAAAAACTTCTACCCTCCCTTTTTGGAGAAACCCCCGCGGGCACAGAGCCTTGCGGGGGTTATCCTTTTACAATCAATATTATTTTCGCGGTAAACTGTGTAAGTTTGCTTAATACCATCGCCTGCCGCCATTGCTTGGGACACATCGGCTTATGAGGGACTCTCTTAATAAATTTCGCTTATCCGTTATACCCGCTAATTAAAGCTCCCGCCTGCCCTTTTTATAATGACGGATATTCGGCAACCTGTCCCAATTGGCGATGAGTTTGCGGTCCAGCCCCGCGCCGTCGAAGCGGCGAAGGGCGGAGAAGTCGCCCACTTGGTCGGGGGAATGTGCGTCGGAGGAGCAGACGAACTCGCAACCCGTTCTGCACAAAGTCTCAAAATCGTGGCGTTCGAGCACACAGCTCTTGCTGTTAATCTCGATATATACGCCCAAATCCTTCGCCGCCTCACCCAAAGCCTTGAGGTCCAAACTGATCTGCCGCAAGGGGTGCGCCACCGCGCTAACTCTGTACCGCTGCATTGCCTTGATATACGCCTCGGTGTTACGCGCCATGCGGGCGGTCTTATTGGGCGAAAAGGTCACGTTGGGCAGCCAGAAGCTGAAAAAGGACTTCGCCTTGTCGGGGATACGTATTGCGTGAAAGCCCACGTTAATCCAATCGAGAAAATCTTCGGCTTCCTCGGGCAGGTCTATATCGCCGTCGTTGGAGAGTAAATTCGCCTCCACGCCCGACAGCACCGTAATGTCCTTGTATTTTTCGCGGCAACGCTTTATGTCGAGCAGGTAGTTATTTATGTCGGCGGGGTGGATATTGTTTGGATATACGCAAACGCCGTGATCGCTTATGACCACCGCCTTTAATCCCTTCTCCCTTGCCGCCAGCACGTTATCCTCCACCGAGCCTTTGCCGTGAGAGTATACGGAGTGGGTATGAAAATCTCCCGTGAATGCCATATTTGTATTTTACCACGCTTATCGCTTTTTGTCACCTGTTTTACATAATGTTTCTTTTTGTCTCTTCCCGCCCCGCCGCGACGAAAAAAGCCCGAGAAACTCGGGTCTTTTCCTTTGTAATATGCAATTTGTAATTTAACCTACCGCGTTATATGCGCTTGCTCGCGCCGCCCTCGCCCGCTTACAGCTCCGAAGCAATGGCTTTGAGGAAGTCGCGTGAGTTGAGTTTTTTAGGCGTAATGCCCTCGGCGTTGAATATGGACGCGAGGTCGCCCGTCATATACCCGCTCTCGATGGTGGAGATGGTCGCGCGCTCGAGGTTTGCGGCAAAGTCGATGAGCGGCTTGTTATTCTCCGTCTCCCCCCGCCTGCCGAGCGCACCGCTCCAGGCGAAGATAGTAGCGACGGGGTTGGTCGAAGTCTCCTCGCCCGCTCTGTATTTGTAGTAGTGGCGGGTAACGGTTCCGTGCGCCGCCTCGTACTCGTAATTCCCGTCGGGAGAGACGAGCACGCTGGACATCATGGCGAGAGAACCGAACGCCGTTGCGAGCATATCGCTCATGACGTCGCCGTCGTAGTTCTTGCACGCCCAGATCATTCCGCCGCTCGAGCGCATTATCCGCGCAACGCAGTCGTCGATGAGGGTGTACTCGTATTTAATACCCGCTTTGTCGAACTTATCCTTGAACTCGCTCTCGAATATCTCGGCAAAAATAGCCTTGAACCGCCCGTCGTACACCTTGGATATGGTGTCCTTTGCGCCGAACCACAAGTCCTTACCCGCCGAGAGCGCGAAGTTAAAGCAGGAGTGCGCGAAAGCGGATATGGATCTGTCGGTATTGTGCATACCCTGCAGCACGCCCGCGCCCTTGAAGTCGAACACGGGGTATTTAGTCTCGTTGCCAGCGCTGTCGGTGACGAGCAGTTCCGCCTTTGCAGCCTCCACCACGCGCACGTCCGTCGCCTTGTATACGTCGCCGTATGCGTGACGGGCAATGGTAATGGGCTTCGTCCAGGTCGGGACGTATGGGGTAATGCCCTTGACGAGAATAGGGGTGCGGAACACCGTACCGTCCAAAATAGCCCTGATTGTGCCGTTGGGAGAGGGATAGAGCCGTTTAAGTCCGTACTCCTCCCGTCTCTGCTCGTTTGGGGTGATGGTGGCGCACTTAACGCCCACGCCCAACCGCTTTATAGCCTCGCCCGCCTCGAAGGTGACGCGGTCGTCCGTCTCGTCGCGGTGGACGAGCCCGAGGTCATAATATTCCGTTTTAAGCGACACGTGCGGCTCGATAAGTATCTCCTTGATCCAGTCCCAGAGAATACGCGTCATCTCGTCGCCTTGCAGCTCTACTATCGGTTTGTCGTAAGTAATCTTTGCCATAATGCCTCCGTTTAAGCCAAGCGGCTTTCAACGCAGACATTATACCATTATTCCCGCCGTCAGGTCAATTATTTTTGCCCGCCCTTTCCGCTCGGCACGGGAAAGTCGTAGGAATAAGTCAACCGCTCCGCCTCTTCGCTCCGCTTTTTCGCCAGCGCCGCCAGCCGCTGTACGAGGTCGGTCTCGCGCAGTCCCGCCCGCTTGAAAAAGTATGCGGCAAGCGAACCGGGAATGGTGTTGACTTCGTTTAAGTATAACGTCCCGTCCGAGGCGTAAATAAAGTCCACCCGAACAACGCCCGAAAGCCCCGCCCTCTTAAACACCAGCGCGGTCAGCCGCTTAATCTCCTCGGCAAGCGCTGTCGGGATATCCGCGGGATAGCGTCGGCGGGCGGCGGATTTTGCCCCCGCGTATTTGTCCTTGTATGACAGATACTCCTTCCACCCGACAGGCTCCTCCACCTCGCTAACCGTCACTTCCCCGTCGCCCCCGAAAGCGGCGCAATTGAACTCGCGGAAGTTCTCGATCAGCTTCTCGGCAATCACGCGGCTGTCGTAAGCGAAGGCGGCTCGCGTAGTCTCCACCAACTCCGCCTCCGTCCGCGCTATCCCGATCCCGATAGACGAGCCGAGACAGGCGGGTTTAACAATAAAAGGGTAGCCGATACCGTTAAGCCCCTCCGCGACCTTGTATATGTCCTCGGCAAACTCACGGCGGGAAAAGGAGAGGTAGGGCACCGTCGGTATACCCTCGGCGCGGGCAAAGCTCTTGAACATGGGTTTATCCATGCACAGCGCGCTCGCAAGCACGCCCGAACCCGTGTACGGCACCCCGCATATTTCCAATAACCCCTGCAAACTCCCGTCCTCGCCGCCGTGTCCGTGCGTGCAAAGCAGGGCGACGTCCATAGTCGCCACCCGCCGCCCGTGCGCCGTATACAGCCCCCGCGAACTCGGCCTTGGATACACCTTTTTCAGCCGCTCGAACTCCTTCACGCGGTCGAGGTCGAACAACTCCCTGCCCGTCCGCCACTCCCCCCGCCTGTCTATGTATATGGGCAGTGGATCCAACGCCTTGATTGCAAGCAGAGTCTGCACCCCCGTTACCACGCTGACATTGTGCTCGCACGACCTGCCTCCGAAAAGTACCGCTATCGACATACTCACCTCCGTCTCACTTATCTATGCGGCGGAGGGGCAAAGCGTGCGGGCAGGAAAAAACCGACTGCACCCGCAATCGGCTTCGGTAATCGGATAGATTGTTAAACGCTCGGCGTTACCCAACGGACTGTTAATCGCCTTGCCCTTCGCTTTGGCAGGTGTTACCCGCCTATTATGCGCAACGCTCCGCGGCTATATCCCGGCAAGAGTGAGCGCGAGAGAGAGCAGGCTTACGCCGAACATATATGCGGCAAGGATCTTATAGTTCGCCCGCCGCGCCAGCCTTAGCATACCCTTGATGGTGAGCAGACTGCTTCCGAACGCCGCCGCCATACCGCATGCCGTCTCCCACCACCCCACGGTGAGAACGATATCGCCCGAGCCGAGCAGACCGAGGAGGGCGCTGCCGAGTATGACGGGAACACTCATAAGGAAGGAAAACCGCGTAACCTCTTCTCTGTCCCCGCCCGCAAGCACGCCGCCGAATATAGTGGAGCCGCTTCTCGACAGCCCCGGGAGCAGCGCGACCGCCTGCATAACGCCCATTGCCGCCGCCTGCTTCGCTCCCACTCGCCCGCTCTGTCCGCGTTTACATATTACGCCCGTGAGCAGCAACAGCACCCCCGTAGCCGCGAAGGTCAGCCACAGCCACGCCCCGCCGCCGAATATGCCGTCTATCCACCCGCCCGCGAAGAATCCGACGACAGCCGCGGGAAGGGTCGCGAGCGCGAGTAGTCCGAGCCGCTTGAAGGGCGGACGGAAGAGGGAGATAATATCCCGACGCAGGCAGATAACCACCGCGCCGAGGGAGCCGACGTGCAGGAGGATATCGAAGAGGAGACAGTCGCTCGAAATGCCGAGGAGACGGCGGATAAGTATGAGGTGACCGCTGCTCGAAACGGGCAGAAACTCCGTCATGCCCTGTATAAAGCCGAGAAATGCCGTCTGAAAGGCGTTCATTCCGCCGCCCGAATAATTATGTCGATCGCGCCGTCCACGTCTCCGCCCTCGGCAAGAATGCGCAAAACGGGCTCGGTGCCGCTCATTCGCACCACCACCCGATCAGCCAACTTCTCCGCCTCGGCTATAGCCCGCTTCATTCTGTCCGACGAGAGCGCCGAGTCGGTCGAGGGCAGCGATACCAGACGGCTGTTATCAAGCTCGAGAGTTTCCAGCTCCCCGCGGGCAAGCAGCATGGCGATGGAGATACCCGACAGCAGTCCGTCCCCCGTGGGCTGAACGCCGAGTATGTAGTGCCCGCTCGGTTCACCGCCCAGCCGAGAGGATACGACGCGCATAACTTCGCGGATATTCCTGTCCCCGACGGCGGTGCGGACGAGCAGTTTGCCGCGGGAAGCGAGAGCGCGATCGAGCGCGCCGTTAGTCATGACGGTACCGACCACCTTTTCGCCGCAGCCGAGGTAGTCGGAGAGGTTAAGCATAACCTCGTCGCCGCCCAAAATGCGTTTGCGCCATACCACAAGCCTGTCGGCGTCACCGTCGAAGGACAGACCGAGGTCGTAACCCCCGCTCTTCGCAGCCTCTGCCATGTGCTCGGGGCAGAGCGCCCCGCACCGCACGTTGATGCAGTCCCCGCCGCATTCCGAACAAAGCTCGTCGGCAGCCGCGCCTAACCGCGAAAACACCTCTCGGCACAGACCTCGCGCCGCACCGCCCGCATTGTCGAGCAGGACGCGCATACCCGCTATGTCGCCCCCGCCCGACCGCCGCATATTCTCCGCTTCGCCCAAAAGGTGGGAGATATACTCCTCTCTGCCCCTCTCGCGAACGTTCCGCCTGCCCCGAACGCGGGAGGGAGGCAGGTCGTCCATAAGCCG
>CANPYH010000012.1 GCA_947588325.1 uncultured Clostridia bacterium | reverse complement strand
CAGCTAATCGAGACTGCGGGCGGCATATTGCAGGGAATGAGCGGCAGTCCGATAATTCAGGGCGGCAAACTCGCGGGCGCGGTAACGCACGTTTTTACCAACGATCCCACGCGCGGTTATGGGGTTTATGCCGATTGGATACTCGCCGCGTAAGGGCAAAATACATATTGTGTCAGACATAATACCCCGTAATTCGGTGGAAATTCGACATATCATATATTTCGATGCGGTAACATATAGTTTATTGTGTCGAAAAAGAACAATAATTTCAGATATTATGTCATGACCAAGCAGGACGAGATATCCGCCTTCGTTAAATCCAACGCGGGCGGGATAATCGTATTTTGCGCCTTTCTTGTTTTGGGGCTGACGGTGGGGATAATATCCGCGCTTAAACCTGCGGACCCCTTCGCCGCTCTCGCCGCGCATAACGAGGGGATATTCTCGGTAATCGAGAACGCGTCCTATATGCAGTTCCTCTTTACCTCGCTTGCGTCCTTTTTTACCATAACCCTGCTTTCATCGCTGTTCGGGCGTTATTCGTACTCGGCGGTGCTGCTCGTCGCGGTTATGCTCGTACTCGGATATTTTCAGGGCGGCACGGTTATATTCGTCGTCAGGGTATACGGGGTTATTTCTCTTCCGCTCGCCATATGCTACTCCATTCTCTCCCTCTTTGCCGACGTTGTACTTTGCTCGATATTCGCCCGCTTGGTGGGGATTGCGAAAGAGCGGCGTAAGTACGGCTGTAAAACTTCATTTGTAAAAACGCTTGTCGGGTCGGCATTTCCCATGCTTGCGATGGTGATAGCGCTGACTGTCAGGTTCTTTCTCGTGGTGGCGTTTTCCTTTTTCCTCTGAAATACATATTTTTCTTATAGTTGCGCAAAATTCTCCTTGTGGAGGAAAGGCGAATGAAAAATTTCAAGTTTATACCCGTGCTTTGCGCTCTCGCAATGGTGATAGCGATATCGGGCACGGTTATCGGCGTATCGGCGGCGCCGACCGAGGCTTCGGTGGATATAAAATCTCCGTCGGCGGTGCTGGTCGAGGCGGGTACGGGCAGGGTATTATACGAACACAACTCCCACGCCCGCAGACCTGTGGCGAGCATGGTTAAGATTATGACGCTCTGCCTCGCCTTCGACGCGATAGACGGCGGTAATCTCGGCATCGGGGAGGAGCTGACAATAAGCGAAAACGCGGCGTCGATGGGCGGAAGTCAGGCGTTTCTCGACGCGCATGCGACATATAAGACAGAGGAGCTGATAAAAGCGATAATAGTCGCCTCGGCAAATGACGCCTGCGTGGCGATTGCGGAGCGACTGTGCGGCTCGGTAGACGGCTTCGTCAAAGCTATGAACGAGAAGGCGGCGGCTCTCGGTATGGCGGATACCAACTTCGTGAATTGTACGGGGTTGCCCGCGCCTAACCAATATTCCAGCGCGTATGACGCGTCGCTTATGTTCCGCGAGCTGATAAGCCACGGCAGATACTTCGATTACGCGAAGGTGTGGATGTTCGATTTCGAGCACCCGAGCGGGCGCAAGACTATGCTATCCAATACGAACAAACTCGTCAGGGCGTATGAGGGTTGCGACGGCGGTAAGACGGGCTTCACCAACGAGGCTATGTACTGCCTGTCGGCGACGGCACGGCGTAACGGTATGCGGCTTGTCGGCGTAGTCACGGGCGCGGAGACTTCGAAGATAAGGAACGCCGAGATGTGCAGACTGTTCGATTACGGCTTTGCCAACTACGAGTCGAGGCAGGTCATTTTTAAGGGCATACCTATCGACGAAGAATTTTCTTATCCCCGCTCCAAAGAAAAGCATTGCGCTGTATCGCCCTTGACCGACGAGTTTTATCTCACCGCGCGGGGAAAAGCGGGGGAACTGACGTATAAAAAGGAGTTTTACGACAATTTGTCTCTACCGATTCCCGCGGGAACGGAAGTGGGCAGAATCACCGTCACTGCCGAGGACGGCACGCTGATTGCTGAGAGCGCTCTCGTAACCGCCACGGAGCTTAACGAGCGAGGTTACCTCGACGTATTGCAGGAATTTATAGATAAGTGGGAGCGCGACGGTTGCGTCTAAATCGTTGACTAATTCCCGACGAAATGTTATACTGCCGATAGTTGGCGTGCGCTCGCTTCGGCAGTATTTGCGTTGCGGCGCGTCGCGGGAGAATTACGGAAAGGCATGGCGGACGAGGAAAAAGATTTCGAATTGGACGAAGATTCGCTCGAAGGCGGCGAAGGATATCGGGTTAAGCTGGATCTGTTCGAGGGTCCTCTTGACCTGCTTTTGCATTTGATCAGGCGCGCCAAAATCAGTATAAGCGAAATTTTCGTGTCGGATATAACAAGGCAATTCGTCCAGATAGTCCAGAATGCGGAAAAGTTGGACTTTGACAAAGCCTCGGAATTCCTCGCTATGGCGGCGTATCTCCTCGAAATCAAGGCGAAATCGCTGCTGCCCAAACCCGAAATTCCAACGGCGGAGGACGAGGACGACGGGAGCGAGCTTGTTCGGCGGCTGGAAGAGTATGAGATGTACAAGCGGGAGACGGAGAAGCTCAAGGACCGCGAAACGATCAATATGCACTTCCGCGAGCCGGATCAGACGGTGGGAGACGAGCGCCTTGTGCTTAAAGATATGACTATGGACGGACTGTTCGCCGCGCTTCAAAAGATATATGACCGAATGGAAAAGCGCTCCATGGACACTACGCCCAAGGAGATTGTGCGCGACCCCTTTACCGTCGACGAGAAAATAGCGTATATAAGGACGACGTTAGACGGCGCGGGGCACACGAAGTTCTCCGAACTGTTCGACGATTATCCGACGGTAAACGAAGTTACGACGACCTTTCAGGCGCTGCTCGAGCTTATGAAAATGCAATATCTCACGGCTAAGCAGGAGGAGATATTCGGCGAAATAACACTGCTTAAACTTGATACGAAGGAATGATATAATGGACATAGAAAAGCTGGACAACGTTATCGAATCTCTGCTCTTCCTTTCGGGCGAGGCGCTTGCGATAGAGACGATTGCTTCGTCGCTGGAATTGCAGAAGAGCGAAATAAGGAAATCCCTGACACGTCTGAAGGCGAAGTACTCGGGCGCCTGCGGAATACACCTTCTCGAGTATAACGGCAAGGTGCAGTTCGGCACCAATCCCGAATATGCCGACGAGGTGGCGGGCGTGCTTAACCCCATAAAGGAGAAGGAACTCTCCAAGGCGACACTCGAAACCATCGCCATTATCGCGTATAAACAGCCCGTGACCAAGCTCGAAGTGGAAGAGGTGCGCGGGGTTAATTGCGACTATACCATGCAGACCTTGCTCTCTCTCGGCATGATCGAGGTAGTGGGGGTTAAGGACGCTATCGGGCACCCTAAACTCTACGGCACGACGGACGAATTTTTGAAGCGTTTCCGTCTCGAACGTATCGAGGACCTGCCCGATTACGATTCTCTCCTGCAGAACATAGAGGAGCTGAAGAACCGCCGCATAGAGAGCGACAGCCTGTATAACCAGTTCGAGATACCGACCGAGGAAAAGCCCGAGTTTCTCGAAGGAGAGGATGCGACTATGATTGTCGCGGAAGATAAACCCGACGCAGGCGCGGGCGACGGAGAGGGAACGGGGAAGTAAGCCGTAATACATAATTAACCGAAAAATGCCGATACTGAAAATGTGTCGGTATTTTTATGTGTTTCCATACTTGTTCTGACCCTCCTCGGCGCTGAATTGCAGGCGAGCGTGAGATTGCACGCCGATATCCCAAAAAACCGCATAGAGAGCAAAATATTGCTGTTTGGACTGAGTATTATGCGTGTCATAATATCCTTTTCCGAGCTTGATATAGCGAATAAATACGTGCGGTTAAAGGTAAACGGCAAGGAAATAGGGATTGCGCTGACCACCGACAGGGATAACGCCGACTCCGTGATAAACTACATGACCAACCCGATTATGAACGCTATCGACTTCAAATACTTCAATCTCACCGTAACGGCGGGGGTAAATAACGACCCTTTCGCAAGCGCAATGCTGTTGCAGGTTATGAGGACGGCGTACGCTTCTGCGGTGGCGTTCATAAAGAACAGGCAGGATCTCGACACCGATCAACGGTTTATTATGAACTATGCGAATAACAACTTTGAGGCGGAGTTTTTCGGCATAATAGGGCTGACTATTGCAAATATTATATTTAGCTTTTTCGTTGCGCTTGCGAGAAAAATAAAAAACAAAGTGAAAAATGGGAGGAACAATGATAATAAATACCGAACAGAAACCGATTGAAAGGGTGATGGATACGGCGTTTACGCGGCTTAAAGCTCTCGTTGACGCGGATACGGTTATAGGCAAACCGCTCATGCTCGAGGACGGCACGGGAATAATTCCCATAAGCAGGATTGCCATGGGCTTTCTTACGGGCGGCGGGGAGTATAGCGACATGTCGGGCAAGACGAGCGAGTTCCCGTTTGCGGGCGGTAGCGGCGTCGGCGCGTCGGTTGTACCCATAGGATTTTTGGTCAAGAAGGATAAGGACTATAAGATAATCAATGTGGGAGACAAGAGCCTTTGCGACAAAATACTTTCGCTTATTCCTGAGGGTTTGGAGAGCCTGACTAATGCGATTAACGGCAAAAAGAAGTAAATTTCCTGTTATATTTTTTGTTATTATGTCTGTCATAGTGGTATTTTCCTGCCTGCTTACGAGCGTTTCGGGCGCAAAAGCGGCGGGATTTACGACGACGGCAAAGAGTGCGATAGTGATTGACAGTGCGGGCGGGAGCGTGCTGTTCGAGAAAAATGCCGACGAGAAGTTGCCGATTGCGAGTACGACCAAGATATTGACGGCAATAACGGTTATAGAGAATACGCCCGACATAAACGAGGTTGTGACTGTCCCCGACTGCGCCGTTGGAACGGAGGGAAGCTCGATCTATCTCGCTCGCGGGGAACGGCTCCGCATTATCGACATGCTGTACGGGCTTATGCTGCAGTCGGGTAACGATTGCGCCGTTGCTCTCGCCTGCATAACTTCGGGCACCGTGGCTGAGTTTGCCACGTTGATGAACGCCGTTGCTGAAAGAGCGGGGGCGTGCAACTCGCATTTTACCAACCCGCACGGACTTCCCGACGACAATCACTACTCGACGGCTCGGGATATGGCGGCGATATCCGCTTACGCAATGCGCAATCCGCTTTTCCGCGAGATAGTGGGAACCGAGTGTTATCGCGACTGCCCGTCGGCGGACGGAGGCAAGCGGACAATACGCAACAAGAACAAGATACTGTCCATGCTCGAGGGCGGGAACGGAATTAAAACGGGGTATACCAAAGCGGCGGGCAGGTGTCTCGTATCCTCGGCGAGAAGAGGAGACAAAGAGGTTATTTGCGTAGTGTTGTCATGCTCGCCAATGTTCGAGGAGAGCTGTGCGATGATAGAGGAGGCGTTCGGGCGTCTGGGCGGTTAAGGTTAAGCGGTTAATGTGCGCTTAAAACGTTTGCTTTTTCCGACGAAATATTGTATGATATTCACCGTATGAGGATCAATAAATATCTCGCGGAGTGCGGGCTTGCGAGCCGACGTAAATGCGAACAGTATGTGCTGGACGGCGTAGTATCGGTTAACGGTAAAATCGTGACCGACCTTTCGGCTACCGTCGAGTATTCGGATACCGTGACGGTAAACGGCTCAAAGATCGAACCCGTCCGCAAGCACATATACATAATGATGAACAAACCCAAAGGCGTCGTTACCACCGTTTCCGACGATAAGGGGAGAAAGACGGTGCTGGACATTGTGCGTAAGGACTATCCCAATGTCAGGCTTTTTCCCGTCGGTCGGCTGGACTACGACACCGAGGGGCTTCTCATACTCACGACGGACGGAGATCTCTGTCACCGACTTACCCACCCGAGCACGGAGATAGAAAAGGTGTACTCGGCGAGAATCGAGGGCGGGATAACCGAAGCCGAGCTTGCGATTGTGCGGCGAGGGGTGGTTATCGACGGTAAGCGCACCAAAAAGAGCCGCGCGAAATCGTTGGGTTACAACGCACAAACCAAGACGACCACAATCGAAATCGCCATAACCGAGGGCATGAACAGGGAAGTCAGGCGCATGTTTCAGATTATCGGCAAAAACGTAACCTTCTTAAAGCGCGTAGCCATCGGGGATTTGAGATTGAGAGGGGTAGACCGCGGATCTTACCGCAAAATGACGGCTGAAGAAGTCGAGTATCTCAAGAATGTGTGAAACAAGATTGCGCAAGTCAAAGGCAAGAATGCGCAAAAATAGAAAAAAATGAAAAAAATTATTTTATTTTGCTTGTTTTTCCCGCTCATTTAATGTATAATCCTACTTGCGAATTGCGAAAGCGGTTCAGGTTGGAAGCAAAATATTATTTTCATCGGAGGTAAATACATGAGTTCCGGATTGAAGAACGTTATCGCTTCATATTCGGCGGCGACGAAGAACGCCCGCGCGAGCATAGACGCTATCGTGGATGAGAGTTCTTTTGTCGAGCTGGACGCGTTTATGGGCGGAGCGAACGAACTCGGAGAGATAAAAGGCGAGGGAGTGCTCTGCGGCGTCGCTTCGGTAGACGGCAACGACGTAGCCGTCTTTGCCCTCAATTCCGAAGTATTTAACGGCGGCATATCCAAGCGCGGCGCGGAAAAGATCGCCCGACTGATTGACCGCGCGATAGGTACGGGAAGCCCCCTCATCTCTATAATAGACACAGAGGGCGCGAGAGTGCTCGAGGGCGTTGACGCGCTTTACGGCTATGGAGTGATACTTAACCGTTTCTCCGAGGCATATGAGCAGATCCCCGTCATAACGGTAGTTAAGGGTAAGAATTACGGCATGCTTACATATCTTGCCGGAATGTCCGACCTCTTCATCGCTTACGACAAGGCGCAGATAGCCACGGCAAGCCCGCTCATTATCTCCGCTTCGGCGGACGGAAAGAACTATTCCGACGTCAAAGCGCACTACGAGCAGAGCGGCATAATCACCAACGTCGTCAAGTCGGACGCCGAACTTAAACAGCTCATCGCCAAAGTTTTAGACGAGGTGGGCAACGTCGTCGCAATGCCTGTGGACGACGCCAACCGCGTATGCAAGGGTTTAGGCACCGAGTCCAAGGCTCGCCAGGTGCTCGAAGCGGCGTTTGACGCGGGTAGCGTGGTCGAGCTTCGCGGAGGCATAGCCCCCAACGTCGTTACCGCGCTTGCCAAGCTCAACGGAGTGACTGTGGGCGTTGTCGGTATAGACGGCAAACTCACGGCAAAGGGGAGCGTGAAGATTACCGATTTCCTCAACACCGTGGACGGCTTCGGACTTCCCGTAATTAACCTCGTCGGCAGTACGGGCGTTATTGTGGACGCGCACCAGGAAACGCATTGCCTTATCCGCAACGTTTCCGACCTGATATACGCATATAACACCAAGAGAGTGCCCAAGATTTCCCTCATATTCGGCGGAGCAGTGGGCGCGGCATACAGCATATTTGCATCCAAGCAGACGTACGATTACACCATCGCCTGGGACTGCGCGTCAATAACCCCGCTCGAAAGCACTTCGGCGGCGCGCCTTATCTATGGCGAAGAGATCGCGAAGGCAAAGGATCCCGTGGCGGCGGAAGAAAAATTCGCGGCTATATACGCCGAAGAAAACTCGGCAATGACGGCGGCGGAGAAGGGTTACGTCGATACGGTAATATTCCCCAACCACACCCGTCAATATCTCATCGCCGCATTGCAGACGATCGTGAAGAGGTGAGCGGATGTTAGCGTTGGTTCAAGGATATAACGCGGGAAGCGTCGCGCTTTACTGCGTAATCGGTTTCGTTCTCGTTATGGTGGTGCTCGCCGTTCTCGTCGTAATCCTCATGCTTTTCGGCAAAGGTTTCGGCGCGATCGAAAAAGCCGCTACGGCGAGAAAGGAAGCGAGAAAGAATAAGAAGCCGAAAGCCGCCGAGGCCACGACCGAAGAGGCGACGGAGGGCGTGAGCGAAGAGGAAGTTGCCGCAGTGACGGCGGCTCTCATGGCGTTTTACCAAACCGCTCAAACGGATGAGGAAACGGAACCCCTTCCGTTCATCATCAGATCTATCAAAAAAAACTAACGGAGGATATATACAATGCGTAAGTTCAATGTTACCGTTAACGGAAAATCTTACAGTGTCGAAGTAGAAGAAGCGGGCGAGACCGCTTCCGTAGCGGCGCCCGCAGCGCCTGTACAGCCTGCCGCTCCGAAGGCAGCTCCCGCACCCGCAGCGCCCAAAGCGGCGCCCGCAGGAGGCAAGGAAGTTACCTCTCCCATGCCCGGCGCGATAAGAAAGCTCGCGTTTGCGGACGGAGCCGCAGTCAAGGCGGGTCAGTCTATCATCGTACTCGAAGCCATGAAAATGGAAAACGATATCGTGGCAACGGCTGACGGCACCGTTACATATGCAGTCAAGGTCGGCGATAACGTCGAAACGGGCGCAGTGCTCGCTTACATAAAGTAAGACGGAGGAGCACTTAAATGGATTTAGGCAAAGTTTTGCTCAACTTATGGGAGAGCACGGGACTGTTCGCGTCCACATGGCAGAACTATGTGATGCTGCTGGTGTCCTTCGTGCTTTTCTACCTCGCCATATGGCGTAAGTTCGAGCCGCTCCTTCTCGTGCCGATAGCCTTCGGTATGTTTCTTGCTAATATCCCGGGCGCGCACGACGTCCTCTATCAGGCGCCGCAAACGTCCATAACGGAAGTATCTCCGGGGGTATTCGAGACGACATACGTTACGACGGGCGGACTGTTCTGGTATCTGTCGAAGGGCGTGGAGTGGGTAATATTCCCGCCGCTCGTGTTCCTCGGCATAGGCGCCATGACCGACTTCGGTCCTTTGATCGCCAACCCCAAGAGCTTATTGCTCGGCGCGGGCGCACAGCTCGGTATATTCGTCGCGCTTGCACTCGGCTTCGTATTCTTTGACAGCGCTGGTCTAGCGGCTTCCGTCGCAATTATAGGCGGAGCGGACGGACCTACGGCTATATACGTCACGACGGTGCTCGGACAGAGCGACCACCTGGGCGCGATAGCGATAGCTGCATACTCGTATATGGCGCTGATCCCCGCGATCCAGCCGCCGCTGATGAAGTTACTGACGACCAAGAAAGAACGTCAGATAAGAATGCGTCAGCTTCGCACCGTATCCCGCACCGAAAAGATCATATTCCCGATTGTGGTTATCGTCCTTTGCGGACTGTTGCTCCCGTCGGCATTGCCTCTTCTCGGAATGCTCATGCTCGGCAACCTGCTTAAGGTGTGCCTCGTGACGGACAGACTTGCGGAAACGGCAAGCAACGGACTGTGCAATGTCGTAACGATATTGCTCGGAACGTGCGTCGGTTTCAAGGCGGTAGGCGATACCTTCCTCGACCTCAGCACGCTGGGAATTATCGTGCTCGGCCTCGGCGCGTTCGCGTTCGGTACTATAGGCGGCGTGCTTGTCGCGAAGCTCATGAACCTCTTCCTGAAAGAGAAGATCAACCCTCTGATAGGAAGCGCGGGCGTCTCGGCGGTGCCTATGGCGGCGCGCGTGTCGCAGTCGGTGGGGCAGAAAGAATTGCCCGACAACTACCTGCTCATGCACGCAATGGGACCCAACGTCGCCGGCGTCATCGGTTCGTCGATTGCAGCGGGCATACTCATTTCAATGTTCGGTTAATTACGGAGGTTAATAATGGCTAAAAGACCTGTAAAAATAATGGAAACTATTCTCCGCGACGCTCACCAGTCGCAGGCTGCGACGAGAATGAGATTGGACGAAATGCTTCCGATCGCGGATAAACTCGATAAAATCGGCTACTACGCTCTCGAAGCGTGGGGCGGCGCGACATTCGATTCCTGCATAAGATTCCTCGGCGAGGATCCGTGGGAGAGACTTCGCGCTCTTCGTAAGGCGATACCCAATACCAAACTCCAGATGCTTCTTCGCGGACAGAACCTTCTCGGCTACCGCCATTACAGCGACGACGTGGTCAGGGAGTTCTGCCGACTTACCGTCAAAAACGGCATAGACGTACTCAGAATATTCGACGCGCTTAACGATATACACAACCTGCAAACGGCGATTTCCGCAACCAAAGAGGCGGGCGGTACCGTCGAGGCGGCGCTTTCGTATACGACCGGACCCGTCTATAACGACGAGTATTACGTAAAACTCGCGAAAGAGCTCAAGGCAATGGGAGCGGATATCATCTGTATCAAGGATATGGCGAACCTGCTCCTTCCTTACGACGCATACAGACTTGTCAGCGTACTGAAGGATAAGGTCGATATGCCCGTCCACCTGCACACGCACAACACCGCGGGCACGGGGGATATGACCAACCTCAAAGCCATCGAGGCGGGCTGCGATATCGTGGATACCGCGCTGTCCCCCCTCGGTAACGGAACCAGCCAGCCCGCAACCGAGTCGCTCGTAGCCACCTTGCAGGGCACCGACTACGACACGGGTATCGACCTTAAAAAACTCAACGAGCTTACGGTGTACTTCCGCACTGTCGCAGACAGACTTAAAAAGGACGGCTTCTTAAGCGACAAGGTGCTCAAAGTGGACGTCAACGCCCTTATATATCAGGTACCGGGCGGAATGCTCTCCAACCTCATCAACCAGCTCAAAGAGCAGGGCAAGAGCGAGAAACTCGAGGAAGTGCTCATGGAAGTTCCGAGAGTGAGAGCGGACCTCGGTTATCCTCCTCTCGTAACTCCGTCCAGCCAGATAGTCGGCACGCAGGCAGTGCTCAACGTCATCTGCGGCGAGAGATACAAGATGGTTACCAAGGAGACCAAGGGCGTTGCGAGAGGCGAGTACGGTAAACTCCCCGTAGAGCCGAATGCAGAGGTTATAAAGAAGATACTCGGCGACGAGAAGCCTATCAAATACAGCCCTCACGATTTGCCGCCTGAGCTGGATAAACTCCGCGACGAGCTTGGCAAATACTACGAACAGGAAGAGGACGTTATGACTTACGCTCTGTTCCCGCAGGTATCGAAGCCCTTCTTCGAAGCGAGATACGCAAAGAAACACGGCGTCGATACGTCCATATACAACGACAAGAATAAAGTTCATCCCGTATGAGGATATTGTTGACCAACGACGACGGCATAGGGGCGGCAGGACTTACCGCACTCGCCGACGCACTGACGAAAGAGCACGATGTGTACGTTATCGCGCCGACTTCTCAAAAGTCTGCGGCGGGGCACGGTATTTCCGTTCATTCTCCGATAACGTATACCCGTCTCTCGCCCGAAAAATATTCGCTTCGCATAGCGGCGGACGGTACGCCCGCGGATTGCGTCAAACTGGCAGTTCTGTACTTCATGAAGGACGGACTGCCCGATTTGGTTATTTCGGGGATAAATCAGGGCGCCAACATCGGCAGCGACATAATATACAGCGGTACGGTCAGCGCCGCACTCGAGGGCACATATCTCGGTATTCCGTCCATAGCGATAAGCAACGTGTCCAAGAAATTCATCGAGGGATATACCCTTGCGGCGGAAATGCTTCGTCGAAACCTCGATAAGTTCATGTCCTTCGATATGCCGCCGTTTACAGCGTTTAATATCAACTATCCCTCCCAGCCGCACAAGGGCGTTAAGGTCGTGCGGGCGGGAATAAATAAATATACCGACTTCTTTTCCGAAGTGGGCGAAAATTCATTGCTGATAGACGGAGAGCCGACGACGGATGGAATGGACGAGGACACGGACGTCGTACAGGTTCGGCGAGGTTATGTCACGGTAACGCCCATAACGTTGGACAGAAATAACTACGCCATGCTCGAAAAAATGAAGGGGATGAAGTGATGCGCGTCGGAATAATAGGCGGCGGGGCGGCGGGACTTGTCGCCGCGGGCTTTTGCGAAAACGCCGAAGTAACGCTGCTCGAAAGAAACGAAAAGGTGGGCAAGAAACTGTACATAACGGGCAAGGGCAGGTGTAACGTCACCAATAACTGCGCGCTGTACGAGTTCTTCCCCAAGATAGTTAACGGTGGTAAATTCCTCACGAGCGCACTCACGGCGTTCCCGCCGCAGTCCTTTATGGAATACGTCTCGGATGGCGGCGTCAGGCTTAAAACAGAGCGCGGCAACCGCGTGTTCCCGACGACGGACAAGGCGAGCGATATAATAAAAGCCCTGGCGGCGCGGGCAGGAAAAAACGCCGCGATAATGACGGACGTGCGCGTCACCGCGGTGAGAAAGGAGGGCGACGTATTCAAAGTGGCGACGAGCCGCGGAGAATTCGAGTTCGACAGGCTTATTATCGCGACGGGCGGCGTCAGCTACAAGGCGACGGGGAGTACGGGCGACGGATACGCCTTTGCAAAGTCCTTCGGGCACAAGATAGTTTCGCCTGTGCCCGCGCTCTGCGGGATAAGACTTGCCTCGGACGTCCGCACCCTCGACGGGCTTATACTCCGAAACGTGCGGGCGACCGTGACGGCGGGCGGGAAGAAGTTCTCCGAGTTCGGCGAAATGGACTTTACCGAGAGGGGCGTGGGCGGTCCTATAATACTCACGCTTAGCAGCTACATCAACCGTTGCGCACTTGCGGGCGAAACGCTCTGCATAGACATGAAACCCGCTCTCTCTCCCAACACGCTCGACGAAAGACTTGTCAGCGACTTCGGAGAAATGCCCAACAAAGATCTTGTTAATATCCTCACGAGCTTGCTTCCCTCGTCGGTTATTCCCTACGTAATTGCGCAAAGCGGCGTATCTCCGAGGGTTAAAGGCAACTCGGTTACGAGGGATATGAGGTACGCACTCGGTTTTTCGGTAAAAAATCTCGCCTTCCCGATAGCTGGGTTGGAAGATATAGACACCGCGGTAGTGACTTCGGGCGGGGTGGAACTTAAAGAGGTAGATCCCAAAACCATGCAAAGCAAGCTGTGCAAAGGGCTGTACTTTGCGGGAGAAATACTCGATACCGACGCTCTCACGGGCGGGTTCAATATACATTGCGCCGCGGCAACGGGCAGAGCTGCGGGAATAGCGGCAAGCGGAGGTTAATATGAAGATATACGCGATAAGAGGGGCAGTGACTGTCGGGTCGGACAATGCGGCGGAGATAAGCGAACGTTCGGTCGAGCTTGTTCGCGCGGTTGCGGACAGGAATAAGGATATCAAGGACGTAATAAGCATAATAGTATCGACGACCGAGGATATCACGGCGGCATACCCCGCAAAAGCAATAAGGGAAGCGGGGATACTCTCCGCGCCCGTGTTCTCGTGCAAAGAACCGAGCATAACGGGCGCTCTTCCGCTCTGCATACGCCTGCTCGTAACCGTCTCTTCGGATAACGACGGAGCGGAGGCTAAACACGTTTACCTCGGCGAGGCAAAGTCGCTCAGGAAGGATCTTGCGGATGAGTAAGCACTATAACGTCGCAATAGACGGTCCTTCGGGCGCGGGCAAGAGCACGATAGCCAAAATTCTGTCGTCGCGGCTCAATATAGTTTATCTCGACACGGGTGCGCTTTACCGCGCCGTGGGGTTAAAGGCGTACCGCGACGGCTGGGCAGAGGACGACGGAGCGGTTGCGGGGCTTATCGGCTCGATCGATATAAGAGTCGGGTACGATAAGGAGACGGGCAAGCAACACGTTTATTTGGGCAGCGAGGACGTTTCCGAAGAGATACGCAAGGACTTCGTTTCGGGGTACGGCAGCAGATTTTCTGCGCTCCCGTCCGTCCGTGCGGCTCTGCTCTCCCTCCAGCGGGAGATTGCGGCGGAGCATTCGTCGGTGCTCGACGGCAGGGATATAGGTACTTTCGTCCTGCCCGACGCAAGGTTTAAGTTCTTTCTCACCGCTTCGTCCGACGTGCGGGCGGCAAGAAGATATAAAGAGCTCATAGCGCGGGGACAGACCGCCGACTACGAGCAGGTCAAGAGGGACATCGAGGAGCGGGATTTCAGGGACTCGACAAGGGCGGTCGCGCCGCTCAAAAAAGCCTCGGACGCTATCGAGATAGATTCGAGCGAACTGACGGCGGATGAAGTCGCCGAGAAGATGATAAGCATAATCAGGAGCCAATTATAATACAAGTCGGAGAGGGGAATGTCGGAGCTTAAAGAAAAGTACAGAAAATGTATCGACAAAAAAGCCAATTACCGTTTTTGGCGTAGCTTTTACTGTACGATTTTCGGTTGGGCGTTCAGGCTTATCTTCCCGGGGCGCGCTCTCGGAGCGGAAAATCTGCCCAAGGATACGGGCTATATCCTCGCCTTCAACCACAGGAGCAGTATGGATATTCCCGTCAGCTTCCTCGCCGTTCCCGAGTATTTCCGATTCGTGTCCAAAGAGGACTATTATAATCACGCCTTTTTCCGTTGGCTCTTCCCGAAGTTCGGAGTAATCACCCTCGACAGGGAAAAGCCGGGGATATCGACTATACGCAAAATCGTGGACGTGCTTAAAAAGGGCGAGATCGTGGGAATATATCCCGAGGGAACCCGTAACCGAGACGACGACGCGGACATGCTCGAGTTCAAGAACGGCGTCGCGCTCTTCGCACTTCGCGCCAAAGTTCCCGTCGTTCCCGTGTATTCGTACAGAAAGCCGCGGGCGTTTCACAAGAATTATTTGTATATCGGTAAGCCCGTCTATCCCGCGGACTATGACGGACCCGTCACCGCCGAGAAGATATCCCGTTTCGCCTCCGCCGTCAGAGACGCTTCGGAAGAGGCGAAGCAAAGACTTTGCGCCATTATGGAGACCAAGTCCTTCCGTAAGGAGCAAAAGGCGGAGTGTAAGCGCATGAAAGCGGCGAAAAAGACGGCTAAAAAGGCAGCCAAGGCGGCAAGGCTTGCGGCGAAGAAGGCGGCTAAAGAGGAAAAAGCCGCGGCGAAGAAGGCGGCGAGAGAAGCCAAGGCGAAAGGGGCAAAGCCTGACCAATGCAAATAATACGCGCAAAAAATCTCGGGTTCTGTTTCGGAGTAAAGCGCTCGCTCGCCTTTACGCAGAACGACTATCCCAAACCCATATACACATTCGGCGCGCTGATCCATAACTCGCGCATTGTAAACGCGTTGAAGAAAGAGGGAATAGTCGCCGTCAACGACCTCTCGGAAGTGGATAAAGGCACGGTGATAATACGCTCTCACGGCGCGCCCGTCGAGGTTCTCGAGCTTGCCGAAAAGAAGGGGCTAAACGTCGTGGACGCAACCTGCCCGTTTGTGTCCAAGATACGCTCGATAGTTGCGGAGAAGCATGCGGCAGGTTACGACATAGCCATATTCGGTAAGGCGGATCACCCCGAGGTTGTGGGCATAAATTCCATATGCGGTTATACGGCAACCGTATTCGACGAAGCCTTTCCCGAGAAGCTGTATGACAGCGAAAAACTGTGCGTTGTGGCGCAGACGACGTCCTCGGCGGAGAAATTCGAAAATATAATAGATAAAATTGAAAAAGATAGATTAAAAACAGTTGAAATATTCGATACGATTTGTTATACTACCAAAGAGCGCCAGAGAGAAGCGGAAGCGTTGTCTGAGCAGTGCGACGTAATGCTGGTAATCGGCGGCTCCGACAGTTCCAATACCGCGAAACTGAAATGTATCTGCGAGAAGAATTGCAGAACATACTCGGTCTCGGGTGCGGACGAACTCAAAAGCATAAAATTTAATGTCGGCGAAAAAATAGGCATAGTCGCCGGCGCGTCGACTCCCATAGAGTCGATAACGGAGGTAATCGGGTACATGGAAAACAACTACACCGAAGCGAAGAACGAAGAGTTCCTGCAAGCGGTAGACGCCGTTGAAACAAACGGCAAAACCTTGCGCGAAGGCAAGAGAATGAAGGTCAAAGTGACCTATGCAGACGAAAAGGGCATTACCGTTGACTTCGGTATGAAAATCGACGGGCGCATTGCCGCAGACGAGGCTACGCTCGACGATACGTATAACCCCGCGGACTATCCGCAGGGAATGGAACTCGACGTAATTTTGCTCAGTTCCAAAGCGGAAGACGGCGTTTATCCTTTCTCGAAAAAGAAAGTAGATAAGATCAAAGAGGGCGACAAGATTGTCGATACCATTCGCAACGGCGAAGAATTCGCTCTTGTCGTAGAGCGTGAGACGAAGGGCGGCTTGCTCGGTAAACTCGGCACATACACCGTATTCGTCCCCGCTTCCCAGATCAAAGAGAGATATATTCACGATCTCAAGCCTTTTGTAGGCAAGACGTTAAGACTTTCCCGTCTCGAGATCGACGACACAAAGCGCAGAATAGTAGCGAGCCAGAAGGTTATTCTCGAAGCCGAGCGCAAAGAGAAGGAACAGATATTCTGGACTAACGTTGTTCCGGGCGTCGTAGTCAGCGGTAAGGTTAAGGGCATATCCAAGTTCGGCGCTTTCGTAAGCGTTGACGGCGTTGATTGCCTTGTTCATATCAGCGATATTTCCTGGACGAAGTTCAAGTCCATCGAGGATATTCTCCACATCGGCAAGAAGTACGACTTTGTCGTGCTCAAAGCGGACAGAGAGAAGGGAAAGGTTTCCCTCGGATATAAGCAGCTTCAGAAGCATCCTTTTGATGTAGCGATCGAGAATCACCCCGTCGGTTCCGTATTCACGGGTAAGATAACCTCGCTTATGCCCTTCGGCGCGTTTGTCGAAGTCGAGCCTGGCGTTGAGGGACTTGTCCACGTCTCCGAGGCTTCGAATACCTACGTTAAGAATATCAACGACATATTCAAAGTAGGCGACGAGGTTCAGGTTAAGGTGCTTGCCGTCGACTCCGAAGAGAAGAAGATAACTTTGAGCGCAAAGGCTTGCCTGCCCGAAGCGCCCGAAGATCCCGCTAAGGCGGAAAAGAAAGATAAGCCCCGCGCTCCGAGAAAGAAGGAGCCCCGCAAAGAAGAGGGATCGGAGTGGAGCGAGGACGATGGCAACAATCCTTTTGCCGACCTGCTCAAAGACATAGACATCAAAAAGGACTGATAAGAATGAACAAAAAAGGCTTTGCCGCGCGGCAAGGTCTTTTTTCTTGTCAGGCGATTTTTTACTTTTCTCTTTACAAAACCGAAGTGTTGTAGTATAATGTTTCCGTCGGAATGCGGCTGATTGCAATCGGTCACAAAATTGCCGAGCGCGGCGTAAATAGTAGGTGTGATATTCGACCTGCATAACGACTTTGTAACCGCCGTGCCGCCGCGGGCTTGGACAGCAGAGATAGAGAGATATGCGGCTGCGGGAGTGTGCGGCATAGTCTTTGCCGTGTTTACGACGGAAATAGCCCCGTGCGCCGAGGACTTCGGCAAATACGCTCCGCCCGACGCGCCGTTTAAGACGCTGACGGCTATCGAGGATCTCGGCTCTGTTCGCACGACCGACCTCGGGGAATTTTTGCGGCGAACCGCTCCGTGCTACGTCTCGCTGACCTGGAACGGGCAGAACCGCTTTGGCGGCGGAACGGGCTGCGAAATGCCGCTGACGAGGGAGGGAGAACGCGCGCTTTTGTCTCTCGAAGCCCTCGGGATACCGCTTGATCTGTCCCACCTCTCCGATACTTCGCTACGCACCGCGATGGATAAGTTCGGCGGGAGGGTGCTGGTATCGCACACGGCGGCGCGGAGTTTAAGCGGACACCCGCGCTGCATGACGGACGAAACGGCAAAGCTCGTCGCCTCTCGGGGCGGGATAATAGGCGTTGCCGCGATACCGTCCTTTCTGACGGGCGGTAAGTGCGACCGAAGCGCGTATTTGCGGCACATATCGCACTTTGCCGAGATAGTCGGAACCAAGCATGTCGGGATAGGCACCGACTTTAACGGCGGGAAAAGCTATCCGTCGGGGCTGACGGAATACGCCGACTTTGCCGCGCTTAAAGAGGATATGTCGGATATCGGATTTACCGAGACCGAGATCGAGGATATATTTTACAATAATGTATGCGGATTTTTCCGATCCGCGGAGGACTTATGAGAGACATATACGAAAACCCGCTCATCACGAGATACGCGTCCAAAGAAATGGCGGCGGTCTTTTCCGATGACAACAAGTTTACAACCTGGCGCAAACTGTGGATTGCGCTCGCGGAGTGCGAAAAAGAACTCGGACTGAATATTACCGATCAGCAGATCTCCGAAATGAAGGAGCACGTTTCGGACATTAACTACGACGTAGCGGAAGCGAGGGAAAAGGAAGTTCGCCACGACGTTATGGCGCATGTGTACGCCTTCGGCAAACAGGCGAAATCCGCCGAGGCAATAATCCATCTCGGCGCGACGAGCTGTTATGTCACGGATAACGCCGAGGTCATCATCATGAAAGAGGCGCTGGAGATAGTTAAGGGCAAACTGCTCCAGGTTATGGACAAACTCTCGAAATTCGCCCTCGAATATAAGGGTATGCCGACGCTCGGGTTTACCCACCTTCAGCCCGCCCAGCTGACTACGGTAGGCAAGCGCGCCTGCCTGTGGTTGCAGGACCTCATGATGGACTACGAGAACCTTTGCGCGGTAATCGACGGGCTTAAACTCCGCGGCGTAAAGGGCACGACGGGTACGCAGGCAAGTTTCCTGACGCTCTTCGACGGTGACGGGGAAAAGGTCAAAGCGCTGGAAAAAGCGGTTGTTAATAAAATGGGCTTTAAGTCCGCGTTTGCCGTATCGGGACAGACGTATACGAGAAAGTTGGACTATACCGTGCTGTCGGCGCTGTCGCAGATAGCGCAGAGCGCATACAAGTTCGCCAACGATCTCCGCATTCTCCAGAACATGAAGGAGATGGAAGAGCCCTTCGAAAAGAACCAAATCGGCTCGTCGGCTATGGCGTATAAGCGCAACCCCATGAGAAGCGAGAGAATATGCGCCCTCGCTCGGTACGTTATAACCCTGCCCGAGAACGAGGCAATAA
>CANPYH010000011.1 GCA_947588325.1 uncultured Clostridia bacterium | reverse complement strand
TTATCAAATTCAACAGCTTTTATTATATTAAATCCCGCTTGAATAAAACCGGTAGAAAATCCTCCGCAACCGGCAAATAAATCTATTGCTTTCATTCTTCCTCCGCATTATTGCTTACACTTAACCGATATTTTTCGTTATAAGTTTGAATATATTCTTTTTCCTCTTCTGTAAAGCCATAAAGTTCTGCAACCACGTTATTGATTTCGGTTATTTCGTTATAGCAATTTCTATGGACATAAATGTAGTCGGTTTGCTTACTATAAATATATTCACGAGTCTCATATAGCTTTTTTTCAAGTTTTAATTCAAGTTCACTTAAAACAGTTTGAAATTTTTCATCAAAGAATAACTCGCCAAATCGTAAGTTGAGCAAATCATTTTGAGTAATATGCCAACAATCAGAATATGTTTCCCACAACAAATAAAATAAAGATGAATTAATTAGAGCTGCAATAGCTCTTTTATCTATATTTTCAGTGATACTATATTCTTTATATTCTTTTGAGTTTTCGGGCGAGGTAAAACATTTTACCCAGAAAGTCATTCTCTGATTTAAGAATATACAATTGCTTTTATTATCGCTTAAAATATCATTGAATGAAATTGCATTTTCCGACACTTTCTTAATGATAGAATGTTTTATGTCATCCCCGATTTTAGCTATGCCATAAGAATTTATAAATGACTTTGTTGTTCTGAAATATCTAATTGAATTAAACAAATTTGGGCGTTCATTCTTGGACCAATGATTATAAGAAGAAGTATATATTTTACAACCATTGGAAGGTTTGGTTTTTTTAATAAATACAATAGAAAGTTTTTGATGGACACCTGTAAACAAACATGCCGGACGGTCGGAAAAGTTTGCAATATGAATAGTTTCGCAAGTATCAAACAATAATTTTCGTAACGGCTCCATCCTTTGGGTAGCCGTGATAGAAATCGGTACTATCATACCCATATAACTGTTTTCTTTAAGCAATGATAATGCGTTTTCAAATATATGTGCATAGAGATTCCCACAAGTTTTCGTTTTGTAATTTCCAAACTGCAATAAATTTATTTTGGCTTTTTGCGTTTCAACATATGGCGGATTCCCGATTATGCAATCAAAGCCGCCTTCTTTAAATACGGTTGGGAAAATTTTTATCCAATCAAAAAAATCGGACAGATTGTTGGAGCTACCGTTTAATATACTTAAAGAATTACCTTTATAAAATTGGAATTCCATACTATCAGCAACTTTTTTGCTGATTCCCAAATTATAAAGATAAAGTTTACAGCGAAGATGAAACAGAGATATTGCACTTTCCAATATATCAACGCCATATAAACAGTTTTTAAATAAGTTTACAACGTAGTCATTTAGAGATATGTAAAGATACATGTTTGTTAATCTATACAATTCAACTAAAATATCTGCGGCTGCTATAATAAAAGCACCTGTTCCGCAAGTTGGGTCAAGAACAGTAAATTTCAAAATTTTATCAAAGATATTATTTTTTTCATTTTCGTCTAAATTGTTAATAGCAATTGCGAGTTTTTCGACTGGATTTGAAGAATCGTTCAATACTCCGGTATTGCTTGTATCATTATACTGACTATAAAAATAATAAGCCAAAGAAGGAGAATTACACTTACACAACAATGAAAACACAATACTATACCTAGCAATATAATTAGTCGTATCTTTTGGTGTATAGTAAGACCCAGTATCGCGCTGGTTTACAACTCTTTCAATTACAGAACCTATTATGCTTGGAGTTATTAAATTTGATTGATTCTCGTTTTCATTTAATGCCCAAGAAAATTTAGAAAGTTCGCCAATAATTACTCGATGTATATCTTCATCAATTCCTAATTGAATATTTGTAGGTATTGATTTTGTAAAAAAACCTAATAAATACGAATTAAGTAATTTTATATTTGAGTCTTCAGCGTCACCAAGCAATGATATTATTTTTGTATAAACCCGAAAAAATTTACTGATAGTTGTTGTTTTAGAATCAACCGAAGTGGCATTAGATTTATTTTTATGTTGCTCTATACCCAAGAGTAGGCATTTACGAATTTTATCTGCCCTACTTAAGCCTTGAATGTAAAGCTCAATCTGATTTATTAACTCTTCGTCAACACGAGTGTTTATTACTAATCCGATTTTTTTACGTCCAGCATTTTCTCTTAGACCGCCGCTTGCCATAATAAACTCCAAACTTTGAAATTCAATATCGTTTTTCAAATTATATCATCATTCAGATAAAAAGTCAATAATAAGTTGTGCCATTACACTCAAAACCTGCTAAATTCAAAATGGCATTTAGGCGTGAGTTTGTCTTGACATGCGGTAAACGCCCGCAATGCCGACGATTTCGTCTAACGGAATATCGACATCGATGTTTTTAAGATTGTGGACTCTGCCACCGCGAATTTTTATTTTATCAGGCGATTTTTTCATAGTGTTCAATTCTCCAATATCCATTTAATACCTTGTGCCATACGCAGATTTGCGTTCTTGAAATGATTGCCTTCATTTGAAACATATATCGTATCAATGCCATTGCCCCTATAAAACGCTTCAAGTTTCTTTGTGTTGACTTCAACTGTTTTCAAAAAAGAGTTGGACGTTTTGGCTTCCCGATCTCCCAAAGAAAAATAAATACAATCAGGCGTTTGCACCATCTTACTTTGTACGGCAAAATTTACGAAATCGGGAAACCAAAAAGAACCCGACGCAGATGCGACTTTTGAGAAGATCCCCGTCTTATACAGAGCAAAGACGGCGAAAAGCCCCGCAAGCGAATATCCCGCTATCGCATGATAGGCACATCTTCCGTCAAGCCGTTTATCGACCTCGGGAACGACCGTATTTACCAAAAAGTCCAAATATTCTTTTGCACCGCCCTGACAGGGCGTACCGTCTTTTGAAATGGGCGGTATTGCCCATGGGGACATATCTTTGTTCCAATCGAGGCGAGAGATCACCGCAAGTGCAAACGACGGCGATTGAATCGCTTGACACGCCGAATATACTTTTTCGCCCTCATTCATTACAGCGTTAAACAGAACGACAGGCGCATCCCTATGTTCTGCGCCGAAAATCGTAATTGTTTTACCGTTGGAATAAAATTCATTCGTCATATTTCAAATACCCTTGCATTGGAGAAAACCCGTTTTCGATATAAAATGCAGAAGAGCCTTCTGCCGTTTCCAAAAATATTTTGCCAACGCTCTGCGATTTCGCCTGTTCTACAAAGAATTGGACGATTTTTTTGCCGATGCCTTGCCCGCGATAGGACGGAGAAACGAAAATATTCATCAGATAGCCGCATTTCCCGTTAAAATTATCGGGGGAAGGCATTTCATTGTATTTAATCTATATCTTTGCCTATCAACTTTTAGTCAATGCGAGGATTTATATATCTGTATAAGAGCACAAGTATGTCATAGTTATATCATAGAACCGACGGAAAATCAAGTCCGAGCCGAGAGAAAACCAAAATGGCATTCAGCCTGCTCAAATACTCTCTGAAAATTTTAACTTATACACATTTTCAATATACCCGAGTAATCGTTTTCCAAGGGCAAGCTGGCATAGCTTGCCCTTTTTTCCTGTTGTTTACACCTGCCGTATTGCATGATTTTTTCGTATTTCCTACCTTTTCTATGTATAATATATGTAAATAGCCCTGCGGAAAAGGCGGGAAAAATCGTCGGCGGGGTAAAATAAATCTATACCCCCCCCCATTCCCCAAAATTTCCAAAAACGGTATCATTTTTGATACTAATTTGAAAACAGTCTACTTTTATAACAGAATTATTTTTCAAAACCGTATTGACGGACGGTCCCAAATGTGTTATAGTCAAGTTGGTCATATGGAGTTACCCCCCCCCGTACCCACTTTTCAGTTCGGCGGGTGGTAAGGGTAATTTTTTTTGTGATTAGTCGTAATTCGCGCTTTTTCGGCAAATTACGAAGGACTTCCCCGAGGTCAATATCGGGAGAGAGAAATGAGATCAAATACACGTCGGAAAGACGGAGAAAAAAGGAGGATATTTGATGAAACCAACAAAACGAAAGGTGATCATGTGGAGTATTTGCTTTCCCGTGATCATCGCCCTGATCGTCGGCGTCGTGATTGCGAACAGCTATGCAATATCAAAGCAAGACACAATCACGTCGGCATTGTGCCCGCCGATAATTACGACCGACGAACAGACGACCAACGCCACACGAGCGGAGGGGCAGGCACTCTCCGACCAGCTCGTGCAGGAGGGTAGCGTACTCGTCAAGAACACCGACAAGACGCTGCCTCTCGACGTTGAGAATGACACCAAAGTCAATGTGTTCGGCTGGAACTCCATTGACTGGGTGTTCGGCGGTTCGGGCTCCGGGCAGGTATTTGCCGAAGGCTCGGACGACTTAGCGAACACCATCGGCATTCTCGACGCGCTCGAAGAGTACGGAGTGGAGTATAATAAGGATCTCGCGCAGTTCTACCGTAACTATCATGCCCGCGTGGGAGACCCCTACTCCATCTCGACCTTCCAGTCCACGTTCTATCGCCTGTATCAACCATCCATAAACGAATACAGCGCGGATCTGCTGAACGGGACAAAGAGCTTCTCCGACGTCGCACTCGTCGTACTCGGCAGACGTGCGGGCGAAACGGAGGACCCGACCCGCGTTCAATACAAGTGGAACAGGGGGACGGATGAAACGAGAACCTATCTCGAAATATCCACCGAAGAGGAAGAGCTTCTCAAGTGGGTAGGCTCGGCAGGGTTCAAGAAGGTAGTCGTGCTCATTAACTCCACCAACGTCATGGAACTCGGCTTCCTCGACACCATTCCCGGGCTTGACGCCTGCCTCGTAGTCGGCGCAACGGGCACGAAGGGTGCGGAGGCTATCCCCTCCCTGCTGTACGGCGTACAGTTCGGCGAGGACGAGGACGGCGAGCCGACGACAACGGCAGTTACACCCTCGGGCAGATTTGCCGACACCTACGCTTATGACCTCGAGTCCGCGATCAACTATAACTACACGGGCGACGCGGGCGTCGGTCACTACAAGGACGCGAGCGGACTGTATCCCGAAAACGTCAGCAGAAACGCGGGCGAGCAGTACACCACCGCTACATATGTAGACTACGTTGAGGGCATTTACGTCGGGTATAAGTGGTATGAGACGGCGGACGCAATGGGGCTCTGGAACGGCCGCACCCGCACCGTACTTGCCGAGGACGGCACGGAAAAGACGCTCACGGGCTATGAGAGCGTCGTACAGTATCCCTTCGGCTACGGTCTCTCCTACACCACCTTCTCCTGGGAAGTAACCTCCCTTACGGTGGGAGAAACGGAGTACACCGCGGGCATGGCGTTCACGCAGAACGATCCCATCACCCTTTCGGTCAACGTAACCAACACGGGCGAAGTCGAGGGTAAAGACGTCGTCGAAGTTTACGTCACCGTTCCATACACCCCGAACGGAATCGAAAAGGCGGCGGTCTCCCTCGTCGGATTTGCCAAGACCGCGGCGTTGGCGCCCGGCAACTCGCAGACGGTCAAGATCGAGCTGGATCCCTATGATTTCGCTTCCTATGACTGCTACGACATGAATAAGAACGGCTTCAAGGGCTATGAGCTCGAGAAGGGCGACTATCTCGTTAAGGTCATGAGCGACGCGCACAACGTTAAAACCGTAACCTACGGCGGAAGCGAAGTCGAAGGCGTGTTCACCCTCAATATCGCAAACGATATCCGCCTCGAAACGGATAAGTACACGGGCGCGAAAGTCGAGAACCTTTTCACGGGCGATGACGCAGTTGAGTCGGTGCCTATCGACGGCAGCGAGGCTTCCACCCCCGTTCAGTACATCTCCCGCGCGGCATTCCCCGATCCTTACACCTTCAAAAAGACGGAGGACCGCGCAATCACCGAAGCCGAGAAGGACTATAACCTCTATAGCGCCGACAAGGCAAGAGCTTGGGATAACGCCGACGCCGACATATTCGGCAATCCCGTAGACAAAACTCCCGTAACCTGGGGCAAGAGCGGCAATCAGAAGGTCATCGAGAATAACGCGCTGACCGAACTCGGTATCAAGCTCGCTCAGGATTACAACGCTCCCGAGTGGGAGAGCCTGCTCGATCAGGTAACCATCTCCGAGGCGCGTTCGCTTGCCGAGAACGGCGGCTGGACGAGCCAGGCAATCGAATCTATCGGTAAGCCCAAACTCACCGACTATGACGGTCCCGCACAGGTCCGCTCCTTCAACAGCGGCTCGAACAAAGGCACGGGCTTCCCCTGCTCGGCTACCATGTGCCAGACCTGGAGCACCAACCTCGTCTACACCTTCGGTCTTAACTACGGCAAGGAGATGAACACTCTGGCGGTTGACGGCGTATACGGCTTCGGTTGCAACCTGCACCGCAGCCCCTTCGCAGGCAGAAACTATGAGTACCTCTCCGAGGACGGCTTCCTTTCTGGCGTAATGCTCTCGCAGGAAGTACGCGGACTTAAGAACGTCGGCAAGTATACTTACCTCAAACACCTCGCGCTCGGCGAATGCGAGCACGACCGCGAAGCAATGTACACCTGGCTCACCGAGCAGTCGCTCCGCGAAATCTACCTCAAACCCTTCCAGATGGGTATACAGGAAGGCGGTTGCGTCGGTCTTATGTCCTCGTATAACCGCATAGGCAGCGTCTGGACGGGCGGCAGCGAAGCGCTTATTACCGGCGTTGTCCGCAACGAATGGGGCTTCAACGGCGCAATCGTGACCGACTATGCCGACCATGCCAACTACATGAACGGCGACCAGTCCGTCCGCGCGGGCGCAGACCTCTCGATGGCGGCGAAGTTCAACTACGGAACGATAGGCGTTTCGGACGTGGAGAACAATCCCCGCCTTGCTCACCAACTCCGCGAGATTGCGCACCATGTCACCTATATGTACATCAACGCGAAGTACACCAACATGCAATATAATGAGGAAGCCGACGTCGAGCAGATAGTCAGCACCTCCTCGATAAGCTCCTGGGTATGGTGGAAACCGCTTCTTGCCTGCCTTGACGTCCTGTTCGGCGCAGGCATGCTGATCTGGATCTACTTCCTCATCCGTCCGAAGGGCGGCTGGGGCAACGGAAAAGGAGGTAAGAAAGATGCGTAAACATTTGGATAAAATCTTTTTGATAGCCCTGGCTGTCATTGTGGTAGTTACTATCCTTGCGGTTATGCTCAGCTCTTATTTCAGCTACCAATCCTATTACAAAGAAGCGACGCGGCAACCCGAACGTCCCCCGCAGACCGTACTTGACGACATAGACGTCAAGCTCGTGGACGGCAAGGAGTTCTACGCCAACAACCTCGCGCGCGTAACCAAGGACGACCTTGTGGTAATCGCGCACTACACAGTCAAGACCTGGGATGAGAACGCTCCCGAAGGCTTCACGACCGAGCAATACGAAGAAGCGGTCGCAGCCGACGAATACGAGCTTTCCACCCCCGCGGACTTCGCTATCAACGGCGGCGATATCACCGTCTCCTTCAAGCGCAAGTCCAAGAGTATCTCCGTTACCCTGCTCCCCGTCCTGCCCGAACGCCTCGAAATAGTCGAACAGCCCTACACAATCGTGTATCAGACGGGCGCGACCTTCGACCCCGAAGGCATGTCGGTGAAGCTGGTGTATAACGACGATTCCGAAAAACTCCTCACCGAAGAGCAATATACGGTAGACACCGAAACGCCGCTCACACTTCAGGATACCAAGCGCACCGTCACCTACTCCTACGGTACGGACGAGACGCCCGAGTCCAAGTCTGTCGACGTTAAGATCTCCGTACAAAACACGGTTAATAACGGCGAAGTCGTGGAAATGAATAACGCCGTCTCCACCTGCTATCTCGGCGACGGAACGAATATCGAAGACGCTATTGTCGACATACTCGGCACCTATGAGAACGGCAACCGCCGACTTCTCGATCAGGAAGAGTACGTCATCGAAAACGACAGCGAAGTCCTCTACTTCGGCAAACAGTATGTGCTTAAAGTCAGATCCGCAAAGGACAACAGCCTGAAGTTGGAAATACCCGTACACGTCCGCGCTCATCTCGAGGGCGAAGACTCTACGATAGTCGGCGGCGAAGTCCTTACCGAGGCGGAATACACCTTCGAGAACGGCGTATTCACCAAGGGCGATGACGTCACCTTCGCGGGCAAATTCTCCAACGCGGTAAACAATGGTAAAGAAGGCTCTATCACCTACACCTTCACGTCTTACACCGACTGCAATACGGATATAACCGTTCACGCAGGCAACAGCTATTGCAGCAGCGACAGTGAAGGCTATTGGATGAAGCCGTTGCAGATCAACACCATCGTCGACCTCACCGTCAACGACGAGATTGTTCCCATACCCGACTCCGTTATCCTCAAGGGCTGCGGTCCCAGCTCGACGTATACGCCTCTGTTCGGAGTTTACTATGACTTCACTATCCCCGACGTTGCACTCAAGGCGGGCGCGAACACCATTAAGTTCGCCTTCAAACTCAGCACTTTGGGCGAACAGAACTGCTGGAACGAGAAGCTCTCCACCATGAACCTCGATTACCTCAATATCGACGCAATCGGTACCGCCCTTCCCGAAACCCTGAACGTCACCAAACTCGAGATTATCGACGACTTCACCGTTGCATACGGCACCGACTTCGACGAGCTCGATATCAAGGCGCTTGCGACCCTCGCAGACGGCTCTCAGGTTGTATTGACGGGCGACGAGATCACCGTTACCAAGCCGAGCGGAAAGGCTTATCTCGGCACATACGAGATCAAAGTCGCGTATAAGGGCAACGCTCAAATCAGCGACTCCCGCACCTACACCTTCGACGACCTCAAACTCGAGGCAGAGGACGCGGATTACCCTTATGTCTACGATACAAAGTTGAGAGTTTTATTAGAGACGGCGGACAGCTATCATGCGACGGAGGGTGAAAAACCCGAACTTGTTCCGGGCGAATCGGTAACCTCGATTAAAGGACTTGACTATGCGGTAACCAACGGATATGCTTCCTACGTCTCCTTTGACTTCGACGCGCATGCGGGCCTTATGGAACTCCATGCTTCGGTCGACAACGCTTACTACTTCGAAAACGGCACAGAGGCAACGGGACAATTAGGCGGAAAATACTACACGAGAGACTACAAGCTCAACGAAGTACTTGCCCTTATTGTCAACGGCGTGGAAGTAAGTGTTCCCGACAGCGTCGTCATCGAGGGGTATGAGTACGGATGGACAAATTCCGATCATATCTGGCTGATGTTCCGCGAAATCGATCTGCCGAATATCCGCACTATCGAGGGCGCAAACAACATCACCCTCCGCGCAAAGAACACCACGGCCCTCAGAAACCGCTGGAGCGAGATCCCCGTTCCGAGAATCGACTATATCCGTCTGAAGCCCATCACTGCCGCCGATACCGCGACCGTAAGCTCCATTGCACCGCTTGGTGAAGTGAATACGACTATCGGCACTGCTTGGTCTGACGTCGAGCTTCCGGGAATATATGCGACGCTCTCGGACGGTACCGTAAGACTGCTTGACAAGTCGGAGTACACCGTCGATGTTCCCGAGGGTAACGTCACAAACGAGAGAACGGAATTGACCGTAACTTACACCGCGTCGTCGAGCCTTACAACAAAGATTACAGTCAACGCCGAAAAACCCGCGGTTAACAACGTGACAATGGCGGCGAGCGATGGTAATGAAGCAGGCACGTTAGGATTGGCGTCAGGCGCCGGCAAATTTAACTCAGACACCGCAGGCAAATATTGGGGCAACCTCAGCGAGACTACCGTACTTCGGGCGACCTTCACAAGCCCCGAAAGCGAAAAGAACCACCTCTGGCTGGATATCTCCAACGGTAACTACCAGAGCGGCCACTTCGACGAAGAACAGCTTAACAAAGTTATCGTCGTCAAAATTAACGGAACGGAAGTCAACATTCCCGACAGCCTGAAACTGCAAGCCTGGAACGACGCCGTTTGGACGCACTTCCAATGGGTAGACCTCGGTCAGGTTGACATACCCGAAGGACAGGTAACTATCGAGATCTCCTTCAAGCAGGAAATCAGGAACAGCTACAACTCCTACGTAACAGGCAATGTCCGCACCGTTGCGGTCAAACGGACCAACCCCGGAGCGTAAGTTCCTGCTCTCTTAATGAGAGTTTGAATTTTTCCTCCCATTCCCCATATGTGGGTGGTAAGCGACCCTATCCCTTAATCGGGATAGGGTCGTTTTTTTGCGCGCTATTTTTGCTCCCCGCCCCCTTCGAAGTTTGACAGTGTAAACTTCGGGTGCTATACTATACGCGGCTATGGCGGTGACATCACTTTTCGCGGCGAAAGCGGCGCGCTTGCGCTTAACCCGAAAGAGTGCGCTTAAAACGTGGTTGAAATTATACCGCCGTCGCCGAGGCTTTGTAGATGCTTGCAAGCATAATTATCTGCGCGGTAACGGTAGTGCTGATGATAGCGTGCATACTGTTTGTGCCGAAGCTGAAGATAGGTAAACTGAAGATACGACCGTATTGGGTTGTGGTGCTCATAGGTGCGGTGATCTTGCTCTGCGTTAATTGGCGGCTCCTGCCCGAAGTGGGAAGCGCGCTTATCGCGAACACGGCGGTTAATCCGCTCAAGATCCTCGCGCTCTTCATTGCTATGACCGTGCTCTCCATATTCCTCGACGAGCTCGGCTTTTTCAGGTTTCTCGCAAGCGCCGTGCTTAAACGCGCAAAGTCGGGGCAGTTACGGCTGTTTATCTACCTCTATCTCATGGTATCGGTGCTGACTACCTTCACTTCCAACGATATCATCATACTCTCCTTCACGCCCTTTGTTTGCTACTTCGCCAAAAGCGCGAAGATTAGCCCTATCCCCTTCCTCGCCGCCGAGTTCGTCGCCGCCAACACCTGGAGTATGGCGCTTATGATCGGCAACCCGACCAATATTTACCTCGCTACGGCGGGCGGGATCGACTTTTTAAGCTACCTGAAAGTGAGTATACTCCCCACTCTCGCGGCGGGCGCGGTCGCGCTCGGAATGCTGCTCCTCGTGTTCGGGCGGAAACTTCGGGCGCCTATCTCGGGCGAGGCGGAGGAAGTGACTATTCAGGATAAGCCGCTGCTGTGGGTGGGGCTGGCACACCTCATTGTATGCACAGTCCTCCTCGCGATAGGCGCGTACATAGGCTTGGAAATGTGGCTTATCGCCGTTTGCGCCGTGGGCAGTCTGGTTATTTTCAATATCGTGTTCGCCATCGTGCGTAAGAAACGCCCCGCAGCCCTTCTCGCCTGCTTGCGCCGTATTCCCTATGAGCTGGTGCCCTTCCTGCTCGCTATGTTCACCATGATTGTCATACTGACCGAGCAGGGCGTAACCGCCGCGATTGCCGATTGGTTGGGCGATACGCTCACCGTCTTAAAGTACGGCGTCGCCTCCTTCGTCGCGGCTAACGTCATGAATAATATCCCCATGAGCGTGCTATTTTCCTCCGTCATCAGCGCCTCCACCGCCGCCGCTCACTCCGCCATATACGCGACCATTATAGGCTCCAATATCTGCGCCCTCTTCACCCCCACAGGCGCCCTCGCGGGCATCATGTGGTCGTCGATAGTCAATCAGCACGGCTACAAATTCGGCTACGTCAGCTTTCTCAAAATGGGCGTCTTTATCGCCCTCCCCACGTTGTTCACGGCGTTGGGGGTTTTGTGCGGAGCGTTACTACTTTAGGCGCGGCGTAAAAGCACCGCTGATGGGCAACGAGAAAAAGGTTTCTATCGATATAATCTCGCTTGATAAGTAAATAATTACTTCTCGAGTAGCAAACATTGACAATCCCCCTCAGTCACGCCGTTGGCGTGCCAGCCCCCCTCGACTTCGGGCGGCCCACCTGCTACCCGAATTGTCGTGTTTATATCCAACTATTTTGTAATGATACGAATTTAGCAACATTTCGCCCGAACAGTCGGACACAAATGTGGGCCGCCCTTAGTAAGGGGGGCTGTCGGACGAAGTCCGACTGAGGGGATTGTTAAGTTAGTAACAAGATAAGCAACATATTGCAAATAAGCGGGGATTGTACTATAGTAACGCCAACACAAAAGCACCCTATGCGTAATAGAGTGCTTTATGTTTATTTTGTCCTTTTGCGCAAGCCCTATGCCGAACCGATATTGAGAGCGGCGGAGAGTGCCTATCAGCACCGCTATTGCGCCGTCCCCACGTAAATCTCCACTTCTTCTCGCCTTGGAAACCCCTCCATAAACGCACAAGCCGAGCCCGCGGCAACGCCGTAGGCGAAGGACGAGAGGACGTCGCCTGAGCGAAGGTACTCTGCGATAAAGCCGGCGACGAGGGTATCGCCCGCGCCTGTGGAGTTGACGAGCTTGCCGCGAGGAGCCGCAAGGCGATGCACCCCGCATTCCGACGCAAGCACCGCGCCGCCAGCGCCGAGAGAGACGATGACGTTACGCGCTCCCGCTTGCCGCAGTTCTTCCGCGCAGGAGCCTATCTCATCGTCGCCGATATTCCGCCCGAATATGCCGCACAGCTCGTCCAAATTCGGCTTGATAAGCAGTGGGCGCAGGGGCAGTACAGACTTAAGCAAATCGCCGTGCGCGTCTACCGTGACGGCTACCCCGCTCGGCACGCTTGACATTATGCGCGTGTATACGTCCTCGGCGGTACCGATTGCGGCGTTACCCGACAGCGCGAGCACGTCGCCTGCGCGGAGCCGACCGAGCTTGTCCAACAGCCGAGCGAATGCGGCTTCGTCCACCGCCGCGCCTCTGCCGTTAATCTCCGTCTCCACCCCGCTTTTGATCTTGACGTTAATCCTGCTCTCGCCGTCCACGCGAATGAACTCGCAGGGCAGTCCGCTTTCGGTCAGCTGCCTTTCTATTTCTCTACCCGTCCAACCCGCGGTGAAGGCTATTGCCGTCGTCTCCACGCCTAAATTTCGCAGCGCGAGAGAGACGTTTATCCCCTTCCCGCCCGCCGTGAAACGCTCGGCGGATGTGCGGTTAGTCTCGCCCTCCTTAAAAGGAGAGACGGTCATTATGTAGTCGATAGACGGATTGAAAGTGACGGTGTATACCATTAGCCGAGCTTGACCCTCTTTGCCATGGCTTTATATCCCTTGATAACCGCAATTCTGTCGAAGGGCGGCGGAAGGAAGGTGTATATCGCGGGATAGGAGCGATATCTCATCTTGCGGTAGATCCACTTGTCGTGCGCCTTTATGTCCCGCCAAAGCTGTTTAAGCGCCGCCTTTTTCTTCTTCATCAGCGCCTTGACTTCCTCTTTCTCCATGTTCGACGGCTTGGCAAGCGTAAACGTCAGCGTTACCATCATCAGGCAGGAGAGGTCGTATGCCATATACTTAAACAGCCGCTTATTTATCTTCTTAAGCTCCCTGACGTCGTACGCCTCCGCCATGATCTTCATCACCCTGTTCTGCTGGTCATAGCGCTTGGAGAACACGTCCATATTGACCGACTGGTCGTTTCTGCCTATGAAGTAGTGATAGAAGGACACGGGGAGATAATACATAGTCTTAACATATGGAAGCGGCACATACGAGAAGATATTATCCACATAGAAAGTGTGCTTGGGAAGGTCCAATTTACAGTCGCGGAGCACGGACATCTTATACATGAGCGAGTGCATCATAAGCACCGAGCCGAAGCGGAAGGTCTTGACCTCGTCCCACCCGAAGAGCTTATTGGCGGGCACGTTCTTGCCGAAAGTGCGGGTGAATTGCGTGTTATCCTCGACATGGTCGTATACGAAATCGGTTATGTAGAGGTCGGGCAGAGCGTTCTCCGCCATATGCTTCTTTATGGTATCGAGCAGACCGAGCAGCACGTCTCCGTCCACCCAATCGTCCGAATCCACGACCTTATAATACAAGCCCGTACCGTTGCGCACGCCTTGGTTCACGCCCTCGCCGTGCCCGCTGTTTTCCTGGTGCACAGCCTTGCATATGGTCGGATATTTAGCCGCGTACTCGTCCGCTATCCTGCCCGTATCGTCCTTCGAGCCGTCGTTGACAATAACTATCTCGACGTCCTCGCCGCCGACGAGCAGACTTTCTATGCACTTGCGCATGTACCCCGCCGAGTTGTAACTCGGTATTGCAAAAGTTATCAGTTTCATTGTCTTTCTCCGCTGTTTGTTGTTTTAAGTATAACACAGGCGCGCTCGGGTGTCAAGACGGAGCGAAAAGACTTCCGTGCAATTTCGGAAGTCTTTTTTCGCTAATATTTCTTTGGCTTATCGCCGTTATCTTTGTTATTATCTCCGCCGCCCGCTCACACGACGTTGAAGCCGTGAGCGCGTATTATCTCCGCCGCCCGCGCCACCGTCTGTTCGTCCGTCTCGGGCGTGTTTTCGAGGGCAAATGGCAAGCCTAACCTGCGATACTTTTCCAGACACAGCTTGCGGAAGGGCAGTAACTCCACCCTGTCTATCACTTCGGCGTGCGGAGCCAATAACCCCGCAAGAGCTTCGGCGTTATCCGCTCCGTCCGTCAGCCCTTGCACTATTACCTGCCGTATCCACACCCGCTTGCCGAGCGCCTCGAGTTTTGCGAGGTAGTCAAGCGTCGTCGCCAAACTCCCGCCCGTGTATTTGCGGTACGCCTCTTCGGTGGTGAACTTCACGTCGAGGAGAGCCATATCGACCTTCGCCGTCAACTCGTCCGCCGCCTCGCCCGTCACGTTGCCGCTCGTGTCGAGGGCTATATGCAGACCCTCTTTTTTAAGCATGTCCGCGACTTCGGAGAAGAACGCCGCCTGTGCGAGAGGTTCGCCGCCGCTGAAAGTTACTCCGCCCCGCCTTATGTACGGTTTGAACCGCAGGATCTTGCGGGCGAGTTCCTCCGCCTCGTACTCCTCTCCCCCCTCCGTCCAAGTCTCGGGGTTGTGGCAATACACACAGCGGAGAGGACAGCCTATCCCGAAAACCACGGTGCGCAGCCCCGGCCCGTCCACGGCGGCGAGGGACTGTATCGCGCTTATCCTGCCCTTCATGTCACATCGAGACGTGGAACGTGCGGCTAATTACTTCGCGCTGCTGTTCCTTGGTGAGCTTGTGGAAGTTGACGGCATAGCCCGAAACGCGGATGGTGAGGTTGGGATAGAGATCGGGATTATTCATAGCGTCTATGAGTTTCTGCCTGTCGAGCACGTTAACGTTTATATGGTGCGCATTCTGTGAGAAGTAGCCGTCGAGTATCTCCACAAGGTTATCCGTGCGCTCGTCAAGCGTTTTACCGAGAGCGGCGGGGACTATGGAGAAAGTGTTGGATATGCCGTCGCGGCAGCTGTCGTAAGACAGTTTGGATACGGAGTTAAGAGACGCCAGCGCGCCGTGCGATTCGCGGTTGTGCATAGGGTTGGCGCCGGGAGCGAAAGGCTCGCCCGCCTTGCGACCGTCGGGAGTGTTGCCCGTCTTTTTACCGTACATGACGTTGGAAGTTATGGTGAGCGCGGAGAGAGTGTGCTTCGAGCCGCGGTATGCGGGGGTCTTGCGCAGTTCGGCTATTACCTTATCGAGTATCTCCCGCGCTATGGAGTCAACACGGTCGTCGTCGTTGCCGTACTTGGGGAACTCGCCCTCGGTGCGGAAGTCCACGATAACCCCGTCCTCGTTCCTTATAGCCGTGACTTTGGCATACTTGATAGCGGAAAGGCTGTCGGCGAGCACGCTTAAACCCGCAACGCCAAACGCCATAAGGCGGTCAACGTCGGTGTCGTGCAGCGCCATTTGTATCTTCTCATAGGCGTATTTGTCGTGCATGTAGTGGATAACGTTCATGGTGTTGACATACACGCGAGCCAGCCAGGAGAGGTAGTAATCGAAACGCCGCATAACTTCGTCGTAGTCCAATACGTCCTTGTCGTACACGGGCATAGCGGGACCTACTTGCATGAAGTACCGCTCGTCCTTGCCGCCGTTAAGCGCCATAAGCAGCGTTTTGGGCAGGTTGCACCGAGCGCCGAAAAACTGCATTTGCTTGCCTACCTTCATGCAGGATACGCAGCAAGCGATTGCGTAGTCGTCGCCGTTAAGCGGGCGCATGAGGTCGTCGTTCTCGTATTGTATGGAGTCGGTCTCGGCGGAGACTTTGGCGGCGAATTTCTTGAAACCGCGGGGCAGTCTCTCCGACCACAGCACGGTGAGGTTGGGCTCGGCTGAGCTGCCGAGGTTATACAGCGTGTGGAGAATGCGGAAGGAGTTCTTGGTGACGAGCGTCCTGCCGTCGTCGCACATACCGCCGATGCTCTCGGTTATCCACATAGGATCCCCCGCGAAAAGTTCGTTATACTCGGGGGTGCGGAGGTGACGCATGAGACGGAGTTTAATCACGAACTGGTCGATAATCTCCTGCACGCCCGCCTCGTCGAGAGTTCCCTCTTCGAGGTCGCGCTGGGCGTATATGTCGAGGAAGGTGCTCACCCTGCCCAGAGACATAGCCGCGCCGTTCTGGTCCTTGTTCGCGGCGAGATAGGCAAAGTAAAGCCATTGCGTCGCCTCGAGAAGGTTGGTCGCGGGCGCGGAAATATCTATGCCGTACATCTCAGCAAGCTGTTTAAGCTCTTTAAGCGCCTCGATCTGCTCGTATAACTCTTCGGACAGGCGGATATTCTCCTCGGTCATAGTGCGCTCGCCGAGAGCCGCCTTATCCCTGCTCTTTTCCTCTATAAGTCTGTCTACGCCGTAAAGCGAGACGCGGCGGTAGTCGCCTATTATGCGGCCGCGCCCATACGCGTCGGGAAGTCCCGTAAGTATGCCTACATGGCGGCACTTGCGCATCTCGTCGGAGTAGACCTGGAACACGCCGTCGTTGTGCGTCTTGCGGTACTTGAAGTCCTCGGTAATCTTATCGCTCATCTTGTAGCCGTACGCCTCGCACGCCGCCTTACCCATGCGAAGCCCGCCGAAGGGGTTAATCCCGCGAACGAGGGGCGCACCCGTCTGCAAGCCGAATATTATCTCGTTCTCCTTGTCCATGTATGCGGCGGGATAAGCGAGAAGGGTGCTTACCGTCTCCGTATCCACGCCGAGAACGCCGCCGTTGTCCTTTTCGGCTTTGAGCAGCGCTTCGAGTACGGCGCGGAGCCGCACGGTACGCGGAGTAGGCCCCGCGAGGAATGAATCGTCGCCCTCGTAAGGTGTGTAGTTGCAACGTATGAAGTCGGCTACGTCGATGTTGTCCTTCCATTTGCCCGTTATAAAGTTTCTGTAAGCGTCCATATTCATTTCTCCGTTCTTCTTATTAGTGTAAACCGAATAGCCTTTTGTTATGTCTCACCCGCGAAAAGCGAAGAGAGAAAAAGAAAGGCGCTCGGGAAATATCCTTCCGAGCAGCCCAGACGGTCGACTTTTCACAAGATCGGTCGCTCCACGGTGTTTCCCACCATTTCTCCGTCAGTCACGGCCGTCCCTCGATTTTCTCTATCATACCACAACATATTGTGTCTGTCAACCCCTTTTCACAAAAAAATCCACAATTTTTTGCGGCGGCGTAATGCGCGGGGTTAAACGCTGTGCGCGGGTATGCAATACTTATATAAGTCGGCGGTTATTTGCCGAAAAAGCCCTTCTTTTTCTTCTTCGGCTCCTCTTTCATAGCGTCGGCATAGGCTCGAAGAGCGTCCTGCTGTTCGTTCGAGAGCGCGGTCGGCACGTCCACTTGCAGGATAGCCATGTGGTCGCCGCGGTTGTGTCCCGGTCCGGGTACGCCCTTACCGCTTATTCTCACGCGCGTGCCCGCCTGTGTGCCCGCGGAAATGTTGTGACGAACGTCACCGTCCAAAGTCTTGATAACTATCTCGCCGCCCAGCGCCATGACCGAGAAGGGCACTTTGACGGTGGAGTAGATATCCAAGCCCTGACGGGTAAATTCGCTGCTTTCGCGGACAATAATCTCGACTATGAGGTCGCCGCGAGGTCCGCCGTTCTCACCGGGCTCGCCTTCGCCGCGCAGCCGCACTCCCTGCCCGTTGTCTATGCCCGCGGGGATCATTACTTTAAGGCGCTTGCGCGCGGCTGTGTAGCCCGTACCGCGGCAAGCCGTGCACTTTTCGCGTATAATTCTGCCCTCGCCGTGGCAGGTGGGACAAGTCGAGACATTGCGCACCATGCCGAAGGGGGTCTGTCGGGTCTGCGAGACCTGCCCGCTGCCGTGACAACGCGAGCATATTACCGAGGAAGTACCGGGCTTCGCCCCGCTTCCGCCGCACACCGAGCACTTAACCTTGCTCGTAAGCTCGATCTCGCGCTCGCAGCCAAAGACGGCCTCCTCGAAGTCTACGCGAAGGACGTAGTTCAGGTCGGCGCCGCGTTGAGGCCCCGTCTTCTGCCGTCCGCCCCCGCCGAACATATTAAACAAATCGCCGAAAAGGTCCCCGAAACCCGATGAGTAGGTGCCGTCGCCGAAGCCGCCGCCTCCAAAGCCACTGCCGAAGCCGCTGCCGTTTGCCGCGTCAAAGCCGCCCATGTCGTACATCTTGCGCTTCTCGGGGTTGGACAAAACCTCGTAGGCCTCGCTCGCTTCCTTGAATTTAGCCTCCGCTTCCGCGTCTCCCGGGTGAAGATCGGGATGGTACTTCTTCGCCAGATCGCGATACGCCTTCTTCAACGTCGCCTCGTCCGCGTCCCGCGATACGCCTAATACCTCGTAATAATCTCTTTTCTTATCCTCTGCCATATACTTACCTCGTCCCCGTCACGGGAAACGCCTGATACCTCATAATAATTTCTTTGCCGTAACAAGTAGTTCGCCGTCAAATGCAAACACGATACCGCGGAATAATTTCTTGGCTACGGAGTTACTTACTAATATATGCCCCATTGAAGGCGCATATAACGCGCCAAGAGTTTGCCAGCCTCAACCTTTTTGCATTCAATGGGATTTTAACAATATTATTCCAAATTGTCAAGCAAATTAGCACTCTTCGGCGTTAATTGCTAACCCGACAAAGGAGTTATGCGTTTAATAATCTATCGGAACAAAGGGAAAGCGACCGAAGAATTCGGCCGCTTTCCCGGGA
>CANPYH010000010.1 GCA_947588325.1 uncultured Clostridia bacterium | reverse complement strand
CGAAAAGTCGGGAATGAGTGTGGGCCGCCCTTAGTAAGGGGGGCTGTCTGCCGTCAGGCAGACTGAGGGGATTGTCAATGTTAGCTACCCGAAAAGCAATCATTTACAAGAAAAGCGAAAATATATTAATATAGACCTATTTCCCGATGAGCCAACTCGAGCGCTGCGGGGATTATGACAAGTTATCGTTTTCGGCGCAACATCGATTACAACAAATTCTTCCAAATGCTTGACTATTTGTCACAAAAATTATATAGTATTAGTGACATGAGGACATAGCTTGAGGGCCTAAGAATGAAGTCGTTACAGGAAATGATAATCGAGAGGATATCGCGCAGTCGCTTCGGGGCATTTTGCATTGGCGATTTTTTGGATTTAGCCGGTTACGATGCAATCAGAAAGGCCTTAGACAGAATGGAAGATAGCGGTGAGTTGCGGCGTATAATCCGAGGGATATATGACAGACCGCGATTTAACGTGAGGTTTCAAGAATATGAATTGCCCGATATAGACGCCGTGGCAAGAGCCCTTGCGAGAAATTACAATTGGATCATTTGTCCAAGTGGAAATCTCGCCCTTAATAGATTAGGGCTTAGTACGCAAGTGCCGTCGTGCTATACCTATATAAGCAACGGCCCGTATTTGTCGTATATGATAGCGGGAGTAGAGTTAAAGTTTAAGCATTCGGCAAGTCGTAGTATCGCAAATTTCTCGGTTATAACCATGCTTTTGATACAAGCAATCAAGGCTATAGGCAGAGAAAATTTATTGTATGACGATATTCTCTATCTGAGGCGGCATTTGACGACAGAGGAGAAGGATATGCTACTAAGGGATCGAAATAAAACCAACCGATGGATCTACGAGGTAATAGGGGATATCTGCGAGGTGTGATATGTACGATTTTGCGAAATACAAGCATATCGATAGAGAATTTGCCTTTAATTTTGTGTCGATAAAGCGGGGTATTCACAAAGCAATCGTTGAAAAAGATTTTTGGGTGTGTCTTACTCTTGACTATCTTTTCAACAAGTCCGCACATAAAGACGCATTTGTTTTTAAGGGCGGGACAAGCCTATCCAAAGGTTTTAATATCATAAACAGGTTTTCCGAAGATGTAGATCTTATTTTGGATTGGCGCGTCTTAGGCGCAGGCAAAGAAGAACCGCTCATGGAAAGGAGCCATACCAAACAAGATGAATACAATAAGCGTTTGGGGCACTTGGCCGAAGAGTTTATAGCGGGCGCGCTCCTTGCCGATCTTAAAGAGAATTTTTCCGCTTTGCTTGGCGAAGATCTCGAATTTTCCATTGACGAGACAAACAGGCAAGCAATTAACTTCTTTTATCCGAGGTTATACGATATAGAGTATGTCAAACCGCAGATTAGTCTGGAAATCGGTCCGCTTGCCGCTTGGTCGCCGTCTGAAATGATAAGTATTGCGCCGTATGTCGCCGAGGTTATGCCAAACGCTTTAAGGCAGCAAGAGACGAGGGTTTTAACCGTTATGCCGCAAAGGACCTTTTGGGAAAAGGCTACAATCTTACATAGCGAGGCGCACCGAAATTTATCTAAAGCTATGCCGTTAAGGTATTCGAGGCATTACTATGATGTGTATCAGCTAAGCAAAACGCCGTATCTGGAAAGCGCGCTGCAGGATAGGGCGTTGCTTGAAAAGGTTATACGGTTTAAAGAGAAATTCTATAGAACCGGTTGGTCTTGTTATGACGATTGCTTAATCGGAAAATTCAAGCTTGTACCCGACAATAAAAGATTTGCAGAGTTAAAAAGGGATTACGCTCAAATGAGCGAAATGATTTATGGGGAGCTTCCGACATTCGACAATATAGTGGATTCTCTCCAAAAGTTAGAAGATGAAATAAATTCCCGCATACCCCAATGACATGCGCTCCGAAAGCCGGATGCCGACCGTTAACCTGTTTTCCCCGCCAAAAGAGAAAAAATTATAGGAAATATTTGCGCATGGGAGAAGGGTTGCGTAAAAATTATAAAAAGTTGAAAAAAATTTTTTTACAAATTTTCGGAAAGGTATTGACTTGAATAGAGGGGTATGATATAATCGGACGTAGAAAGCGAGGCTGAAAAGGCGCGTCGGCGCCGAGCGAGAAGAGTAAAAAATCCGCGTTGTTCCTTGCGAAATGCGCGGTATATGGACCTAATCAGGGAGGAAATATGGTCGGTGGGAAGATGAGGATTAAGCTCAAAGTGGGCGTCGCAGTGTTACTTGCGGCGCTTTTTGCCTTGTCTGCAGCACTCACCGCGTGCGGCGAAAAGCCGTATACTCCTCCGCCTCCGCTCGAGGCAGAATACGAGTACACCATAACCGAAAGCGACGCGACTTCGGGCAAAAGCGCTAACGGTAGCGAGTTTGCAGCGGCAAACGTGGTGAAAAAAGACAGCCCTCTCGAAGGAAAAGTCATCTATTGGCTCGGCTCTTCCGTGACCTACGGAGCGGCTTCGGACGGTGAGTCTATGGCAGACTTCCTCGCCGCCAAAACGGGCGCGGTGTGCAAGAAAGACGCAGTTTCGGGCACCACTATCTTTACCGACGGCGCGACGGATAACACGGGTAAACTCTCGTACACCTCGCGACTTACCAACAGTACCGTCTATGACAAAGAAGAATTTGTCGACGCCTTTATCTGCCAGATTTCCACCAACGACGCCATAGATAACCGTCTCCAATTCCGCGGCATAGTGACGGACGAAGAGTTCCAGGATAAGGACGACTTCGACCTTAAAACCACTCTCGGCGGCGTGGAGTACATTATCGCATATGTAACCGAGATTTGGGGCTGCCCGATCTACTTCTATTCGGGAGCGTACTTCGGTGACAAGGGTACGGACGAGCACAGAGCGAACGCCAACCCGAGCGGCACCAACTACTCGAAACTAATCGACGACGTCAAAGTCGCCGTGAAGAAGTGGCAGGATCTCGGCGTGCAGATCGACGTTATAGACCTGTATAACGACAAGGAGTTTAACGAGCAGGTCTCCGACGAATATTACGACTGGTGCACGAGCGATCCCATACACCCGCACAAAGCCGGTTATCTCAATTGGTGGATGCCCTATTTCGAGCACTTCCTGGTCACCCGCCGCGAGATTGTAGGTTAACATTCATAAAGCCGAGCGGACTTGTCGCATGAAGAGCGGCACGCGTCGCCTCGAAAAGGGTACCCTTTTCGTATACGTTACTCATAACGTATAGTAAAGAGGTTAGCGGTTTATAGCGCGAGCATGTAAACGATTAAAGCGGCGCGAAGAAGAAAAGTGCTTGTGAAAGTTTTGTATTTTCCCAAGCGCTTTATCATAATCGGATATAATTCGATAGCTTCGGCAGCAAACCGAAAGGGCTGAACAGCCGACATAAATGCCGATACGAGAGCCGCGCCGATAACATTCGACAGCACCGCCCAAACCCCGAAAAGGGGATACAACCCGACAAGTTAATATACGAGTTGCAATGCGAGTAAACGAATTGCAACCGAATACACACATACAAGGAGTAACATATGAAACTTGGAGCGAAGAAGTTACTTGCACTCGTTTTAGCTCTGGTTGTGGCGGGTGCATGTGTAGCCGCTTTGACCGCTTGCAACTCCGAACCGCCGATAGACCCCGACCGCGGGGCCTTTTCTCTTTCTTACAACAAAGGCGCGTACATGGCGGAAGGAACGCTGCCCGAAACGCAATATTACGACGAGGGAGAAGAGGTAACCGTCGCCGCCTGTCAGCTGACCTTCGAGGGGCACACCTTCGCGGGTTGGAGCGACGGGGAGAACGTTTACGCCGAGGGCGCGACCTTTACCATGCCCGCGCACGACCTTCGTCTGACGGCGGTGTGGGAGGACGGCTCGCCCGACGAGCCCAAGTTAACGCCGCTGTCCGTCGGCTTCGATGAGGGTTACTTCGTATTCTCGGGCGACGCAGCTAACATCGATACGCTCTACGTTTATCTCAATAACACCAACGTCGGGGACAGCCTGGACAACTACGTCAAGGCGGACGTCGCAAGCGGCGCCTTCTCGGCTCGGCTCTCCCTCGCGACCCTGATAGGCTACGGCAAAGTCGATACTCCCTTCAACCTTCGTTATAAGGTGGATAGTTTCGACGCGGCGGTGCAAGGCGTTACGAAAGGGGAGTTAGACCTTTCCGCTACCTGCACATACGGCGGGTACGACTTCCGCTTACAAGTTAACAGCGGCACCAATTGCGTTGCCGTCTACTACTCCGCGCACGTCGATCCCACCGTTTCCGTTGCCGTTACTTCGGTGAACTTTGACGGCGCGCGGGGCGAATGCGTAGTCGGCGGCTCGGCGGAGAATGTCGAAGCCCTGTATGTCTATCTAAATAACACTTCTACCGGCCTGGCGGACGGCGCGGCGGATAACCACGTTGCCGCGGCAGTGGCGGACGGCGCGTTTACCGCACGCTTGCCCCTTGATACGTTAGTCGGGTTCGGCGCTCCCAATACTCCCTTTAACCTGCGCTATAAAATCGGCAGCACCGACGCGCCCGTGCAAGGCGTAGCGCAAGGCGCGCTGGACATCTCCGCGACCTGCACTTATCTCGGTTACGACTTCACGCTCAAAGTCAACAGCGGCACCAATTGCGTTGCCGTGTACTACTCCGCGCATGTCGATCCCACCGTTTCCGTGGCGGTTAACTCCATCGCTTTCGATACGGAGCATGGCGAGTTTGTGGTTTCGGGGACGACGGCGAATGTCACCAAACTCCGCATATATCTCGTCAATACCAACATTAAGCCAAGCGAAGACAACTACGTCGAAATCGAACTTACAGACGGTGCGTTTACCGCTCGTCTCTCCCTTGATACGCTGATCGGCTATGACGTGGCGAGCAATGTACCGTTTAACCTGCGCTACCGCGCGAACGACGATAGGCTTAACACCAATGTCCCGCGCGGCTCTCTCGACCTCGCTCAGACCTGCACATACGGCGGCAAGGATTTCAAACTTAAAATGAACGGCAGCTGCGTTGCGGTGTACTACGAGCCGCATGTGGATAAACCCGATCCGACTGCGTCGGTAACCGTTTCTTCCGTCGCGTTTGACGGGGAGCGCGGCGAGTTTGTGGCGCGGGGCGTGACGGAGAACGTCGACACGCTGTACGTCTATCTCAACAACACCGCAATCGGTTCGGATGATGCGGCGAGTAACCACGTTACCGCAGGCATAACAGAGGGTCTGTTCGAGGCGCGACTGCCTCTTGATACTCTTATAGGCTACGGCAAAGTGAATACGCCCTTCAACCTTCGCTATAAGGTTAATAGTCTCGACGCGCCTATGCAAGGCGTGGGGCAAGGGGAGCTGGATATTTCCGCGACCTGCACTTACGGCGGATACGACTTCCGCTTACAAGTCAACAGCGGCACCAAGTGCGTTGCGGTATATTACTCGGCGGTTCAGCCCGAGGAGCCTACTGTTCCCGAGGGAAGCGAGGCAATAACCCTTGCCGACCGCGACACTATTATGGCAGACGCGGGCAATTGGCACTACATGGTAAGTAATGAGGAGACGGCGGTTGAATACTCCACCAAGCCTTGGTTTAAGGACGACAGCCTTGGCGTTACCTTCAAGACCTACCAATACAAGGGACCCATCATAGACAACAAATTCTCCTTCCGTATGCAACCCGCATTCGGAGAGGGAGCGACTTACACCGTATCCTTTACCATCACCGCCACCGAGGATCTGGATCTTCGCGTAGGACAGGCGGGGGTTAAGGCGGACGGCAGCGCGGACTACGGCGGAAGCAACTATATCTATCCGCATGTGGCGAAGGGCGAACGGACGACGGTGATTTTTAACGGCACAATATCGACGACGGAGCCGTTTTCCATAGGTATTAACCGCATTTCGAGCGGGGCGGAGAACCTCGACGGACTGGAAATACTTATCGAGGGGATAACGCTCGTCAAGACCTCGCCCGATCCCGTCCCCGCGGCCGCGGTGGATCGCGTGTACTTCGACGGCGGCGATTTGGTGGTAACGGGCAGCGCGGAGTATGTGGATAGTTTGTACTTCTGCCTCGCAAGCCGCGACGTCGATGGGTCGGAAAACCCCGTTGCCGCTACGGTGCAGGACGGAGCGTTCACGGTGCGGCTGTCCCTCGCAACCTTGTTGGGCTATAACGCGGCGGGGGTTACGTTCCGCTTGGGCTACAAGCTCAACGACCTCGAGGCGGAGATTATACCCGTTGCGGTGGGAGAGTTGGCACTGCCCGAAGGGTGCGAGTTCAACGACTATATGTTTGCGGTCATTGACGACGGCGGATATATCGCGGTGTCGTATGAGAAGATATTGCACCCGTCCGTGACGGCGGAGAGTCTGTCGTTTGATAAAGAATCGGGCGAGTTTGTGGTCACGGGTGCGGTGCAGGATATAGAGGTACTGTACGTATATCTTAACAATGCGAATGTCGGGGGCAGCACAAATAACTATGTAACCGCAGCTATCGAGGGTGGCGGGTTCACTGCGCGTTTGTCCCTTGCGACCTTGATAGGTTTCGGCAAAGTCGGCACGCCTTTTAACCTGCGCTATAAAATCGGCAGCACGGATGCGGCTACCGCCGACGTCGGTGAGGGGGCTTTGGATCTCTCCGCGACATGCTTATATAAGGGATATAACTTCCGCTTGCAGGTGAACTCGGGCGCAAAGTGCGTTGCGGTGTACTATGATTCGGCGGTAACGGTCTCGTCCGTCGCTTTCGACGGGGAGCAAGGCGAGTTTATCGTCACGGGCACGGCTCCCGAAGTCGAGACTTTATATGTCTATCTTAACAATACCGAAGTTATCGCGAGCGTGGATAATTGCGTTGCCGTTAAGCCGACCGAGGGCGCCTTCGAGGCGCGGTTGCCGCTCGATACATTGCTCGGTTATAACTCGGGCAAACCTTTCAACCTGCGCTACCGCATAGACAGCACCGCCGCGGCAATGATTAACGTCGGGACGGGGGAGCTGGACCTCTCCGCGACCTGTGTGTATAATGGTTACAGCTTCACGATAGCGGTGAACACGGGCGCCAAGTGCGTCGCAGTATCGTATGAGGCGGTGCCGTCGGCGGTGACCGTTACGTCGGTGGAGTTCGAGGCGGGCGCTCTCGTGGTCAAGGGCAGCGCTGTTAACGTCGGGGCTTTGTACTTTTATCTCGGCAATAAAGACGTTGCAGACAGCGCGGAGAATTACGTCGAGGCAACCATAGATGGCGGCGAATTCACCGCGAGATTGTCCCTCGCGACATTGTTGGGCTATAACGCGGCGGGGATTGCCTTCCGTCTGGGCTATAAGCTCAATGACCTCGAGGCGGAGATTATACTCGTTGCGGTGGGAGAGTTGGCACTGCCCGAAGAGTGCGAGTTTAACGATTATACCTTCACTGTCATTGACGACGGCGGATATATCGCGATGTCGTATGAGAAGATACTTCACCCCTCCGTGACGGTGGAGAGTCTGTCGTTTGATAAAGAATCGGGCGAGTTCGTAGTCACGGGTGCGGTGCAGGACATAGAGGTACTGTACGTATATCTTAACAATGCGAATGTAGACGCTGCCAAAGATTACCATGTTACCGCAACCATAGAGGACGGCAGGTTCACCGCGCGGATCCCCCTTGACACGCTGATAGGCTTCGGCAAAGTCAATACGCCCTTTAACCTGCGATACAAAATCGGCAGCACGGAAGCTGAAATGCAAAAGGTGGAACAAGGGGCGCTGGACCTCTCCGCAAAATGCACATACGGCGGGTACGACTTCGAGCTTAAGGTCAACAGCGGCAGCGGGTGCGTGGCGGTGTACTACTCCGCGCATGTCGATACGACGGTGTCCGTCTCCGTTACTTCGATATCCTTTGACGAGGCGGCGGGCGAGTTTGTGGTAACGGGCACGGCAAAGAACGTCACCAAACTTCGCATATACCTCGTCAATACCACCATTAAGGCGAGTGAAAATAACTATGTCGAAGCCGAGCTTACAGACGGCGCGTTTACGGCGAGATTATCACTCGATACGTTAATCGGCTATAACGTGGGGAGCAAGATACCGTTTAACCTGCGCTATAGAGCTAACGATGCGACGGCTAATACCAACGTACCCCAAGGCGATCTCGACATCGGGCAGACCTGCACATACGGCGGCAAAGACTTCCGTCTCGGTACGAACAGCGGTTGCGTGGCGGTGTACTACTCCGCGCATGTCGAACCCGAACCCGATTATTCGCTTTCCGTCAGCTCTATGCTGATGACAAACGGCAAGTTTGTTATAGAAGGCACCTGCGGCTTCAGCGTTAAAAAGTTAATATTCCACTTGCATAACGACGGTATTGCTAAAATAGACAGGACATTTGAAGCGACCATACAAGGAGGGACATTCAGTGCCGAGATATCGCTCGAAACGATTGGTGCCGAACCGTCGGAGACGGCGCTTAACGTGCGCTACGAAATGAACGACGACGGATTTAAGGCGCTTAACCTCTTCCCCGAGACGGACGGCAGCTTTGTCGTCGGGCAACAATACCGATACGACGACAAGCAGTGGACATTAGCCTCCGATTCTGCGGGAACTTACTTGGAGTGGAAAACTTTTGCGGACATTAACAAGATAACTCGGGTTTCATTGTCCGTTATCGACGGAAAGCCTGTGCTTGAAATAGAGGGCACAACGGCAAGTTACTATGCGGCAAATGAACTTAAATTGCAACTTGCGCAGAGCACTAACGGCAAAAAGGACAAAATGACGGTCGCAAATAGTGCGACGGAAAAAGGGACGTTCCGCTTTATTGTCGACCTTTCCACCCTCGCTGCGTCCACTCGCACAGATGATCCTACCAAACAAGAGGCGTACTTCCTCAAAATAACCAATCCCGACGAGACTCTCGATATAAACTCGAGGTGGGCGTCCGACTTACTCTGGGAACGTGGCGAGATAGAAGTCAACGGCGAAAAGTACTTCTTGATGAAAAACCACAAATGGGCAGAGGAAGCCTGGAACGCTTTGGGAATTTGCAAGTTCGCCGCGGAGTAAGCGAGAGTAAAGAAGCGCGAACATAGACAAGCGCGCGGTGCAAAATTGCACCGCGCGCCTTTTCAATAGGATACTACTATACAATAGTTTAACATAAACAGCATGTAATTGCAAGCGCTATACAATAATTATAATTCATGGTGTGTCACACTTTTGGTATTTACAGAAACTTGAAAGTATGATATAATACAAAATATAGTAGGTTACGTAGTTTCCGAGCGGTAAAAGTCGTGGCAATGTCATACGTAATAAATCGGGGCACGGGGAATGACGCAGCTACATTGATGAGCATAAAAAAACAACCCTCGTTGAAACGAGAGTTGCGCCGCACAATGCGACAGGTGGTCAGAATAAATTTTTATTTGAACTTGTCTTGTTATTCTGTAAGCCTAATATAACACGTATAACATGGCTTGTCAAGCCGTTTTATAAAAAAATTTCACATGACGGAGAAAATTATGAAAAAGTATTACATCGGATTGGACATTGGGACAGATTCGGTAGGTATCGCCTGCACGGACGAGGAGTACAACCTTCTCAGGATTAAGGGCAAGGACGCGTGGGCGGTACGTCTGTTCGACGAAGCGCAAGACGCGTCGGGCAGGAGAACAAAGCGGTCTATGCGCAGGAGGTTAGCGCGCAGAAAGCAGCGCATAGATTTTTTGCAAGAATTGTTCGCGCCGTATTTGGAAGACAAGTTGTTCTTTATACGCCTTAATAACAGCGCTTTTTGGGCAGAGGATAAAGACGGGAGACTTGACTCGAAATTCTCTCTTTTTTCCGATGAGGATTTTACCGACGTAGATTTTCACAAGCGGTATCCCACAATCTTCCATCTTCGTCGTGCGCTCATAGAACACGACTCTCCGAAGGATCTCCGCCTCTATTATCTCGCATTGCACCATATTATCAAATATCGCGGGCATTTTCTCTTCCCGGGGGAGAGCATGAACGACGTCGGCGACATTGGGACGCTATTTAACGATATAAACGAAGCTTGTGAAATGGCATTTTCGGAAGATCCGCCGAAGTTCGACGTATCCGGTCGAGCCGAGGAGTTCAAAAATCTTGCAATTACCAAAAGCACGATAAGTGATAAAAAGCAAAAATTCAGAGAATTCTTCGAAGTTACAAAAACGCAAAAAGCGAAGTCGGGCATGCTTGACTTGCTTGCAGGCGGGACCGCAAAGCTGTCCGACGTTTTTGACAAAGAGGAGTATAAAGAGGGGTTAGACAAAGACGACAGTTGCAAATTCAGCGATATGACCGACGATCAATTGGATAAATTATCGCAAGAAATAGACGAGGAAGATTTTGAAGTTCTCGACAAGCTTAAGCGCTTATACGATTATATTTTGTTTGCTCGAGTGCTCAAAAAACATACATACATTTCCGACGCGATGATCGAAATATATGACAAGCACAAACAAGATTTGAAGAAGCTCAAAACTTTGTTGCGCGAAAGCGGCTTGAACAATGAATATAGACGTATTTTCAAGCAATTATCCAAAGAAAAAGAAAAGATTTATAATTATGTGAGGTATATAGGTTATTCCAAAATCGGTGGGAAAAAAGTGCCCGTTAAAAAACTTAAAGCGGGAGAATTTAAGAACTTCTATACATTCCTTTCTGAGACGCTGGAAGGTTGTCGGGATAAAATAGTCGATCAAAATACGTTGAATGAGATTTTGGACGAGCTCAAAAGCGAGGATTGCCAATTTCTGCCCAAAATATTGAATGCGGATAACGGCACATTCCCTCACCAAATAAACGGAATCGAGCTTAACGCCATTCTTGAAAACCTTTGTAAGGATTATCCCCAATTCTGCGACGTCGGGGAAGACGGAATTTCCACGGCGGAGAAAATACGTAAAATATTTACCTTCCGCATTCCATATTATGTAGGGCCGCTCAACACCTATCATTCGGAAAGTTTGCATGGGCTCGGCGGGAATAGCTGGATGGTGCGGACAAGCGAAGACGATAAGGAAAGAATCACGCCGTGGAATTTCGACGACAAGGTGGACAAGGCAAAGAGCAACGACGAATTTATCAGGCGGATGACGAATAAGTGTACCTACCTGTTCGGCAAGGATGTTCTCCCCAAAAACTCGATAATATACCAGACGTATAACGTACTCAACCAGCTTAATAAATTACAAATAAACGAGCGCCCTATGTCCACGGAGTTGAAGCAGGATATATTCAACGACGTATTTTTGAAGGAGAAGAAGGTTACAAAAAAGAAGATCAAGCAATATCTCTTAACTAAAGGTCTCATTACTCGAGACGAGGTCGAGCTTACGTCTTTGTCGGGTATAGACGGCGATGAATTCGCTTGCAGTATGAGTTCATACATAGCCCTTAAAAATATACTCGGCGACTTCATGGGCAATACGCTGTTCATTGGCAGAAACTTTGGCTATAAAAATCTTGAGGTGGTCGAGGACATAATATTGTATCACACCGTCAATACGGATGATAAGTCCATTGTTGCGGAGCGTATCGAGAAAAAGTACGGCAATATTCCCGAAATCCACGATAATATCAAGCGGCTCAAAGGGTTGTCATTCAAGGACTTTGGCAGATTATCTAAAGAGTTCCTGTGCGAAACATACGGCGGTAGCGATCCCGGAACGGGTGAGGTGTATACCTTACTCGGCGAGTTGTGGAATACCAATTGTAACCTCAACGAATTGTTGAATTCGGACAAATATTCCTTCCTTGACGAGATTAAGAAATTGAATAGCGGGCAAGAGGAAAGCGTAACATACAAGAGCATAGAAGAAATGTATGTCTCTCCTAAAGTGCGCCGCGGTATTTGGCAAGCGCTTCAAATGACGGACGAATACGTATCGGCATTAGGATATGCACCCGAGAAGATATTTGTGGAAGTAACGCGCCATGACGAAGAGAAAAAGCGTAAGGATTCCCGCAAAAAGAAAATTGAGGAACTCTATCGCGAACTTGGCAAGACGGCGGCGGATATAAACGAATTGAATCAAGAATTGAAAGGGAAGAACGACGCAGAGCTGCGTAGTGAAAGGCTGTACCTGTACTTCATGCAATGCGGTAGGTGCGCTTATTCAGGCGAAAAAATCGATCTCGGCATCCTGGCGACGGATTTGTATGACGTCGATCACATTGTGCCCCGGTCTTTGGTAAAGGACGACAGCATCGACAATAAAGTGTTGGTGCGCAAAGATATTAATAACAGCGATAAACGCGCTAATTATCCCATTCCCGAAGATGTGGTATCACCCAATATGCGGAGCGTGTGGAAAATGTGGCACGAAAAAGGACTTATCAGCGATAAAAAATATGCGCTGCTCAGCAGACGTGGAGAGCTTCAATCCGCCGACTTCGAGGGTTTCATAAACAGACAGCTTGTTGAAACCGACCAAAGCGCAAAGGCTGTCGCGGAACTTTTGAAGCGAAAATACAACGCCCAAGGTACAAAGATTGTATACAGCAAAGCCACTTACGTCTCCGAGTTCCGACAAATTTTTGATATCGTAAAGTGCCGCGAAACCAATGACTTACATCACGCGAGGGACGCTTATCTCAACATTGTAGTCGGAAATGTCTATGATACTCGGTTTTCTTCGCCTCGTAGCTATTACTATTCTCGCAACGCGGATAGCGAAAATAGCGAACTACGAGCATATAACAGGGAGAAGATGTTCAAAAACTGGAATACGAAAGGGGCGTGGGACAAAGACAAGTCAATTGTTACGGTAAAACAAGTATGCGCTAAAACGAGTATGACGGTGACGCGTTACGCTTATACAAACACCGGCGCCTTCTATGACGAGACAGTTTATCCCGCGACAGAAGGGCGTAGCAAATATGATACACGAGGGCAGATATCGCTGGATGCGCCGCGTAAGAAGAATATGCCGGCAGAGAAATATGGCGGATTTTCCAGTCTTAAAACCGCATACTTCGCCGTTGTCGATTCGGTTGACAACAAAGGCAAAAAGATAAGAACGATGGAAAACGTTCCCGTGCTTGTGGATTATGAGACAAAGGGCGACGAAACTAAACTTCTCCGCTATTTCGAGAGTAAAGGACTTGTGTCTCCGCAAATTATTGTTCCGAAGCTCAAGATAAAAAGCTTGCTTTCCGTTGATGGCACGCTTGTTTGGATCGCCGGGATTACGGGCAACCGAATAACGTTGCACAATGCGACGCAATGGTTTACCGATGCAGATACGGACAAGCATGTAAAAGACATAGTAAAGATTCTCGAGGCGATAAAGAATGGCACGATAGACGAAAAATGCCAAGAGTCCGTTTTGCACGCGCTTGAAATGCGCAAAATATCCGCTGAAAAAAATATATCGTTGTACGACGCCATAGTCCGGAAGTTAAAAGGAGAAAAAGACGGCAATAAACAAAGATCGTTATATGGTGGAATAAGCGGGTTGGTTGCATTTCGTAACACATTGGAAAGTAGGCGTGATGATTTTATCAAATGTTCTCTGCTTGATCAAATCAAAGTGCTTAAAGAGATTATAAAAACAATGCATTGCAATGCGGAAAATTCCGATTTGTCCCTGCTCCACGAGGGTAAATCATGCGGAATAACTCGAATAGGTAAAAATATTACAGGTCGCGACATTCGCATAATAGATCAGTCTCCTTGCGGTTTAACAAGGAAAGTACGTAAGATATAACATGGGTTTTCGCACAGTAGTGATAAAATCGCGTGCAAAGCTGGAATTTCGGCTCAACTATCTTGTAGTGCGTGGCGAAAAGGAAACGAAGATTTTTATCGACGAGATCAATATATTGATTATCCAGAGCACAGCCGTTTCGTTGACAGTCGCACTTCTTTGCGAGCTTGTCAAAAACAATGTGAAGATTATTTTTTGCGACGAGAAGTGTAATCCGATATCCGAATTGATTCCGTATTACGGCGCCCACAACACGTCCAAACGCTATCGTGAGCAGATGTGCTGGACGCAAGAAACGAAAGACCGAGTTTGGAAAATATTGATACATCGCAAGATAACCGAACAGGCTGCGCATCTTGAGGATCTTGGATATGAAGATCAAGCGCAACTTCTGCGTGAATATTCCGCACAGATAGAGGAAGGCGACGCTACCAACAGGGAGGGACATGCCGCCAAAGTATATTTTAATAGTATACTTGGCGGCGATTCACGCAGGACGGAGTCATTTTTTAACGCCTGTTTGAACTATGGTTACACCGTGATACTTTCGGCATTTAACCGAGAGATTGCCGCATGCGGGTACCTTACCCAATTGGGGATATGGCACGATAACGAGTTCAATCAATTTAATCTTGCTTGTGATCTCATGGAGCCGTTCAGAGTGCTCGTTGACAGGAAAGCGTTCACAATCGACGAACAAACGGAGAATTTTAAGCGGGAAATGGCAGATTTACTTAATTGTAAGGCTGTCATAAGCGGCAAAACCACCACACTTGACCTTGCTATACGGCAATATACCCACAGCGTTTTTCACGCTATGAACGAAGGAGATACATCGAAGATCACTTTCCCCGAAAAAGTTTTTTTGTTCAATGAATAACAGGTTTATGAGATTATTGGTTTTTTTCGATTTACCCATGACTACGAGTACGGATGTTCGTAACTATTCGCGTTTTCATAAGTTTTTGCTTAAAAACGGCTTTATAATGTTGCAAAAATCCGTTTATTCAAAATTAGTCATAAATAACATGACAAGCGCGGCAGTGCGGAAAAAGGTGCGGCAGAATGTACCTAAACAGGGGGTCATAACACTTCTCGAAATTACGGAAAACCAATTTTCATCCATGGAATATCTCATTGGAGACGCCCCGCAACTTGTGCTTGACAGCATGGATAGGATAGTGGAGATTTAGATAATGGTAAAAATCGTCCATGTTAACATAGAGACGCCTTTGTCGCTTTCGGACGCCCAAACGACTGTGCTCATAATAGAAAACCCGAGTGAGTATTACAAAACGGTCAGCGAGCTTTTGTCTGAGTTTGAGGAAGGCGGGGGTAATTATATATTCTCTTTGGACGAGAAACCCGTGTCTCCTTCGTCAATTGGGGATATGATAGCGGATATTTTCGATTTTGAATTTAACGATCGAAAAATTATAAATCTGCTCTATAAGTACCTTGAATCGCATTATTTAGGCGGCGATGGAATTATAGCATTTAATCGCGCAACAGGCGCGATAGGGGAATTTTTCGAAAATCTTTTCGTACCTTCGGATTTTGCATTGGAATATAACGAATTGCAGCCGTCCGATCTTTTCAAAGCTTGTTCGGTGAAATTTTCCAAAACATATGACACGCTTCTCGAAAAAATAATTTGCTACATAAATATCCTGGTCGAACTAAAGCGCAGCAAATTTGTGATTTTTGTCGGCTTGAGGTCTGTGCTTACGGACGAAGAACTGACGGTGCTATATGAACATTGCGAAAGAGAACATATCGGAATTTTACTGATAGAAAGCACAAAAGTCCGCCCACTGCTTCCGCGAGAAAGTGCCGTTATTATAACACAGGATTTGTGTGAAATACTTGAAAATTTTCCCGATATGTGATATTATTTTTATGTAAAGGCTCGTTTGTTGCGGAATAACCGTACCGTCAATACGCGACTTTTGAACGAATTTGAGGTTTGAGAGTCTTGTTATTCTGTAACTAATTCAAACTGAGCTTCTCTCTTTGTCTTGCAGTGACGCGTTTGAGAGTCTTGTTATTCTGTAACTAATTCAAACGATATCCTTTGCGTACCTTTTCCGCAATGGGTTTGAGAGTCTTGTTATTCTGTAACTAATTCAAACGTCTTTATCGCAGTTCTTGGCACCATACGGGTTTGAGAGTCTTGTTATTCTGTAACTAATTCAAACAGGAGCTTTGAAAAATGGGTTACATCGGGCGTTTGAGAGTCTTGTTATTCTGTAACTAATTCAAACTCCGCGACGTCTGCCGCGGCGCATCGTGCGGTTTGAGAGTCTTGTTATTCTGTAACTAATTCAAACATAATCAAGCTCGTCAAGGCTTTGAAAGAGGTTTGAGAGTCTTGTTATTCTGTAACTAATTCAAACCGCGAGACAACCCTTGACATAGCTATCCTTGTTTGAGAGTCTTGTTATTCTGTAACTAATTCAAACCGTCTCATCGCCGTAGCGCAAAATTACCGCGTTTGAGAGTCTTGTTATTCTGTAACTAATTCAAACTACGATTGAAAACACGATTAAGGAGAACAAGTTTGAGAGTCTTGTTATTCTGTAACTAATTCAAACTGCGGGCGGGCGTTTCGAGTATGTTGTCGTGTTTGAGAGTCTTGTTATTCTGTAACTAATTCAAACATCCAATCGCCGAAGTTGCCAAGCGAGCGCGTTTGAGAGTCTTGTTATTCTGTAACTAATTCAAACGCGCGTCTTGGGTGCTGTTGCGCGGTGTAAGTTTGAGAGTCTTGTTATTCTGTAACTAATTCAAACGCGCGTCTTGGGTGCTGTTGCGCGGTGTAAGTTTGAGAGTCTTGTTATTCTGTAACTAATTCAAACTCTTCGTGTAAGATAAAGATAGACAAGTCAGTTTGAGAGTCTTGTTATTCTGTAACTAATTCAAACAAGGGTTCCCCCTTTTGATTGTACCCATAGGTTTGAGAGTCTTGTTATTCTGTAACTAATTCAAACGTATCGTACACGGCGACACCGAAGGCAAGTGTTTGAGAGTCTTGTTATTCTGTAACTAATTCAAACTAACGATTATCGAAATCGTGCAGCTCGCAAGTTTGAGAGTCTTGTTATTCTGTAACTAATTCAAACGATATCCATTATAAACTACTTTGCCGACATGTTTGAGAGTCTTGTTATTCTGTAACTAATTCAAACACGCAGCTTTTTCGGTTAGAGGCGAAATGAGTTTGAGAGTCTTGTTATTCTGTAACTAATTCAAAGCGAAACAAAGCAACATAAGCATTTGCTTAAACAAGATAATACCACAAGTAGTTTAGCACATACGAAATGGAATTGCAAGTATCACATAGTATTTGCGCCGAAATACAGGCGAAAAGTATTTTTTGAAGGGAAGCGGATAGAGATACGAGAGATATTACGACAATTATGTAAATGGAAAGGAGTAGATATAATAGAGGGAGAAGTATGTCCTGACCATATACACATGTTGGTAAGTATACCGCCAAAGATGAGTGTATCAAGTTTTATGGGATACCTGAAGGGGAAAAGTAGCTTGATGATCTTTCAAAAGTGGGGGAACATGAAATTTGCATACCGAAACCGCGAATTCTGGTGTAAAGGGTACTATGTAGATACAGTAGGAAAGGACACGAAAGCCATAACGAAATACATAGAGAACCAATTAAAGGTAGACAAAGAAATGGATCAACTGAGTATGTTTGACCCGAGAGACCCGTTTACGGGTGGCAAGTAAAAGATAGCGACGGCTGGCAGGCCGCTTTTATGCGCACTTGTGCGCGGCTGGTAAAGATTAGGGCTATGCCCGAAAATGAAATACCACGTGCTATGCACGTGGATATTTATTATATGTAGGGAAGGCACATAACACCGTTGATGGACGCGAACCGAGAACATTTCGACACAGACATTTACTGTTTATAGTAAACTTCTGTGTCGAAATAACCTCTCTCGCGCCCTGAACAGCACTCTCCGCCGCGCTCGTATCGGTTCGGGAAATAGGATTTTACTTGATATATCCCTGCTTAATTGACAAGTAATTACTATCCTTGTCTTGATTGAGACACGTGAAGTAATTATTTATTATCGGAGACTTGCTATATAAAATTTCACCCCATATAATACACCCTAAAACCATGGCGTTGACAAAGAGCGGGGCATATGCTATATTGTTCCCACGGAAGGAAAATAACAATTCGTTCACCTCAAACCGAAGGATATGCGGTAGGTATTGACTGTTTGTTCGTTTTCGGCTACCATTGCTGTATCAGGTCATAGGCTTGAAATTCACTCCCGAAGGGGAAAACGAACGGTATTCGGGCGCGCAGGTTCGGCGGCTCCGAATACTTACCGTGGCTTTTTGCGCCGCGGACAGGAGGTAATAATGAAGAAAGTGAAAAGGCGGTGGATCGCACTGCTTTGCATGATGATGGCGGTTGCTATCGGGCTGTTTACGCTCGGCATGACCGCATGCGGCGACACCACGGTTCCGAGCGGCAGCGAGAAGGTGGACGACAAGGCATTAAGCGAATACACCGTCGTATACCCCGTCAAGGACGAGGTGGCGAAGTCAATCGCCGAGGAGTTTTGCGCGTCGGTTAAGGATAAGTACAGCGTCGAACTCGCTTGCGTATCGGACAAAACGGAGGAACAGGATAACGAGATACTTTTCGGTAATACCAGCCGACTTCGCGTCTCCTCCTTTGACTCGGGCAAGTACACGGTATCGAGTAAGAGCGGCAAAGTCCAGCTTTCGAGCGACACCTCGAGCGGACTGATCGCGGCGGCGCAGCGGCTTTTCTCGGATATAAGCGTGGGTAAGGCTAAATACTCCTCGCCCGTAACCGAGGAATATACCGACGTGTCTTTGCGCGTTATGAGCTTTAACGTCCTCACCGCCGACGTAACGCCGCGTATCGAGCGCGTAAAAAGCGTTATCGAGCGTAATAACCCAGACATACTCGGCGTGCAGGAGGCCTCCAAAGATTGGTTCTCCGTGTTCCAGATGTTCAGAGGTTACGGCTGCGTGGGTGTAGCAAGAGACCCCGGCGGCACGGGCGAGGCGTGCTTCGTGCTGTATAAAGAGAATAAGTTCACCCTGATCGACAGCGGTACCCGCTGGTACACCGACACTCCCGACGTGCCGAGCGTGCTCGAGGGCAGTACATACAGGCGCATATATACCTACGCGCTTCTCGAGCGTAAGGTGGACGGAATGCGCTTCCTCTACGTCAATACGCACCTGCACCTTCATCTCGAAAACCGCCTGATCGCTTCGGGACTGCTGCTCGACTTCCTCAATGAGAAGTACCCCGGCATTCCGACCTACATCACCGGCGACTTTAACACCGACGCGCCCAAGGACGGGCCTAACGGCTACGACGACTTCGACTACCGTCTCGAGCAGGGCGGCTTCCGGAGCACCCGCCTCGTTGCGCCCGAGACCGACGACCATACGACCTATCCGACCGACCTCTACGCCCGCGACGCCACCCATGACGCGCTCATCATCGACTATTGCATGATTCGCGACTGCGACGCGTCGGATATTATCGCTACCCGTTACCGCGTAGACACCGCTCCCCCCGACAAGACCACCCACACCGCAGGTTTGGGAGAGGCAGCGTCGGACCATTATCCTATTGTGGCGGATACGTTGTTGTACACTCGTTTCCGATAATAGGGACGCCGCAAAAGGCGCGGTGATACGGGCGCGCCGAGAACATTCCCCTTGGTCACTTACCTATTTTTAGTAAGCTCCCTGCGGGGGATAACCTCTCCCGCCCGTCTGACCGCACCTCTCCGCCGTCCACTGTGGCAGAGT